>JAAHGL010000241.1 GCA_010692635.1 Symploca sp. SIO2C1
CTCTCGAAAGTATCTACCTGCTTTTTAGTCGGCTTAAGCTTAAATTCGTATGTCAGATTAAACACTCTTTTTCACCTCCAGAGATTAATTATACCCTCTGGAGGTTGCTCCCGAGCACATCTGTTATTGAGAAAAGCTTGATATATCGATTGTAGTTGACTTATTGGTGGTCTAGCTCGACTCGGAGAAGGTCTTATACTCAGAAAGCTTAGCTATCGTCATGAGAAAAGAAAAAATACACGGCGCATAAATGCGCCTTCGCTACATCCCACCCTTAAAAGTGGTGGGCTTTGCTCGATGTTCTGTAAGTATCATGCTGGACGCTGACATCCTGAGCTTCCAAGAGTTTATATAGCAACCGCCAGGGTCATTAGGACATCAGATTAACGTCGTTTATTATTTCGAGCTAAACGTAGTGTCCTAACCGTTGTGGCGGTTGCTATAACTAAAGAATCGTTACCACTAGCTACCATCCAAGCTGCGGTGTTTGAATTTTTACGAGAGCGCCATGATGTAGTGGTTTTTGAAGCACAGGCAGTCAATGCTTATGTCGGCGAACCGCGCATGACTCAGGATATTGATTTAATGTCAATTCGCGCACTAGAGTTAGTCGAGGAGTTGCGCGAATATTTGAGCCAGCGATTTTACATTGCCGCGCGTGTGCGGGAAGTTAAAGAAGGACAAGGATATCGGTTGTATCAAGTACAGAAATCGGGTAACCGTCACTTAATAGACGTGAGGCAAGTTGAATATTTGCCCTTAGCGCAACCCATCGAGCAAGTTTTGGTGATGGCTCCAGCAGAGTTAATCGCTAATTTTGCGATCGCAAAGTTAGAATATAGGCTTTATAAAATAGTTGATCTTCTATCTTTTGATCATAGTGCTCCCAAAACGATTTTACTTCGGAGAACTAAAGTATTCTTATTGCTTTTATAATTATGATAACAAGTTTGATCGTGGAATTATCCTCAAACGTGGTCTTAACAGGAACTCATGTTTATGTATGATAAATGATATTGTTGGTGAGAGAAAACTTATATGGCAATTGATGAATTATTAGAGTTTACTATTCAAGAGATTGATTCAAGTTCTCAATATCTAGAAAAAATAATACAGTTGGGAGATGCTAACTCAGCTACCCTAGGTTTTTTAGCGCGCGGAGCTTTTCGTAGACTAGCAGATCAAGGTTGTATCCTTGCCTGTATATCTCCCGGAGTAGGTTGTGTTGGATATCTGCTCTGTAACACAAGTCGTAATAGAGTCAAGCTCACCCATCTTTGTGTGGATGAGATGTGGCGAGGCAGAGGAATCGCCAAGATACTGATTAAGAATTTGAAAGAAAAGACTTATCATTTATACGGTATTCTTGCTTCTTGTCGTAGGGATTACAAGCTAGAGAGAATGTGGTCTTCTCTGGGATTTATTGCTATAGATGAGAGACCAGGAAGAAGCAAGGATGGAACTATCTTGACTGAATGGTGGTTAAACTACGGTCATCCCAATCTATTTACTATGCTTGCTCGCCAAAGAACAGAGTCAAGTATATCTGTAGCTATAGATGCGAACATTTTCTATGATTTAGCAGATGACGAAAGAGCTGATGAGGACAGCAAAGAATCTAAAGCTCTGATTGCTGATTGGTTAGAAGCAGACATTGAACTGTGTTTAACCGATGAAATTAAAAATGAGATCAATAGAAATAAAGATAGCAGTAAGAGAAAAAAACTTCGGGGAATGGTTAACCGATTTACATCTCTTCCTTGCACCCAAGAGGCATTTGATCAAGCCTGCAATTCTCTTCGCAAATTTTTTCCAGAAAATATGAGCGATAGTGATGCTTCTGATTGGCTTCAATTAGCAATAACTATTGGCTCTGACATAAAAGTTTCATTTTTTGTAACACGCGATACACGATTATTGTACGAGATCGAAGAAGGTATATACCAAGAATTTGGCTTACTCATAATAAATCCTATAGATTTTATTATTAGGTTGGATGAACTTCGTAGAGAAACAGAATATCAACCAATTCGTTTAGCTGGAACCAATATAGAGAAAAGGCGTATTAGAAGTGGAGAACAGGATGCAATAGTCAATCAATTTTTAAACTATGCTCTAGGGGAGAATAAAACTGAGTTTCGCAGAAATTTTCGCCAATTTTTAGCAAAACCAGAGCAATTTGAGTGCTTCAAGGTTGGTCATAGAGGGGAAAAGCCTATAGCTTTCTTAGTCTATGATAGAGAAAAAGACTGCGAATTAAAAATTCCAGTTTTTCGGTTTACAAAAAATAAACTTACACCCACTATCCTTCGCCATTGTATTTTTGAGTGTATATTAACTGCTGCTAAAGAAAAAAGGCAATTTACTAGAATTACTGAAGCATACTTAGAAAAGAATACGATTATCGCACTTCAAGAAGACAATTTTATAGAAACTGAAAATGAATGGCTAAAAATGAACTTGGCTATCTCTCAAAATTCAGTAGATACTTCTTCCTACATCTCTGAACTGTGTCAATCAACAAATAAAGGTTACGATCAATACTCTCCTTTAGTAAAGCTATTGTCAGATTTTAATTCAATTAACAATACAAGACTAATAGCAGATATTGAAAAAACGCTTTATCCTGCAAAGATTATTGATGCAACAATTCCCACCTTTATCATTCCTATTAAGCCATGGTGGGCACAAAACCTATTTGATCAAGAATTAGCAGAAGCAACTTTATGGGGTGCAAAGGAAGAACTTGCACTTAAACGTGAGCTTGTCTATTACCGTTCAAAGCAACCATCAGGTGGATTAGAAGCTCCAGGTAGAATTTTATGGTATGTCAGCACAGATCCTGATGTCAAAAACACCTCTTCTATTGTTGGCGCAATTAGAGCTTGTTCTCGACTTGATCAAATTGTGATCGGTAAACCTAAAGAGCTATATAAAAGGTTTAGAAGACTGGGTATTTATGAATTTAAAAATGTTTTAAAAACAGCAAAAGGGGACTTTCAGCAAGAAATAATGGCAATTATGTTTAGCGATACAGAGCCATTTAGTCAACCAATAGAGTTGATAGAGATTCAACAGATTTTGAAGCGAAAAATTTCATTTCAGTGCCCCTACAGAATAACGCCAAATGCCTTCAGTATAATATATAATATAGGAACTTCAAATCTTACAGAGAAATGAGTCTGATGCCGCCAAACATTCTTCTCCTATCGATCCATCATAAGTACGCAAGCATGATATTTGAGGGCGATAAGCGAGTTGAGCTGCGTAGAGTCAGACCTCGCCATCTAAATAGTGGTGATTTGCTCCTTGTTTACGTAACTTCTCCTGAACAAGCTTTAGTAGGCTTGATTGAGGTTGAAAAAGTAATTGAAATGGTTCCAGAACAACTTTGGCAAGTTGTTAAAGACAAAGCAGGAATTACCTACGCAGAATTTCACAAATATTACGAAAAATCAGCAACAGGTTTTGCGATTTTCCTGAAAGAAACTTCTAAATTTAATGAGCCAATAAAACTAAAACAATTAAGAGAAAATTGGTCTAATTTTCAACCACCACAATGTTATAAATATTTAAAAGATGGAGAAGTAAATCTTGTTAACTCTATGACTCATGATGAAATTTTAAGTTTTTCAAAAAAATCCAAATACTATCAAACTGAGTTGTTACTACAAAGCCAATAACATAAAATTTACTCCAGCAACCAAGCAGACAAATTTTTTATCGAGAGAATGATTGATCCTATAATAAGAGAAGGATAATTTCAGGTTGCAGGCGACCTCATCACTTCAAAAATCCATCATGAAACTGACCGAGAATCAAAAATCGCTGTACATCAAGACAGCCAAACAACTCAAGGGAAGCGACAGAAGGCAATTGGGTGCGGCTCTTTTAGGAAGACACAATGTTACAAAAATACTACTAACTTCCAACCTTTTCTGTATCTAGATTTAGGTTTTCTAGCCTAAAGGGATAGAATTAAGCGATAGCAAAAAAATGAAACGCAAAAACCCCATCTCAATGTGTAATACGATACTACAAAAAAGATATGATCTTGTTTTTCCCTCTTTGAGGGAGACTATTGTGAGCTATGTAAAAGCTTACAATCCTTTTTCTGTAATGATTTCAGGCGTTATACAAAAATAAAATTTGTCTCTTCAAAAGAGCCGCACCCAAATAAGATGTAGGGCAATTTTGCTCTACCAAAATTGCCCTTTTCTAGGGGTGATTTTAAAGATAAGAAGCAGGTTTTACCTCAATCTTGAATTGGGCAAAACCTGATCTAACTCAAGATTGGTGGAGACGTTTGTGGTAATCAATTCTGTTCTCCTCTGGAAATTTACCAGCGGCAACAGCACCCTTAAACAGCTTGCCAGCACTGAATGCAGGTACTTGACGCGCTGGAATTTCCATCACTTCACCAGTTTTAGGATTACGTCCTTCCCTTGCACTGCGATTCTTTCGCTCGAAGCTACCAAAACCAACCAGTACAACTTTCTCTCCTTCTGCTACTGTTTCTGTAATTTCCTCCAGAGTAACAGTAACAATAGCGTTGACTGTTTTCTGGTTGATTCCGGTCAACTTGGAGATCGTGGTAACTAATTCTTGCTTATTCACACTACTCAATCCCTTTATCTGCCTGCAGTATAGCAGCTTTAGTTACCAGCATATAGAGGTTATATCATTTTTGAAAAACAATATTGATATTATTGAGGCTTTTTTTTACTGAATTGCGTGAAAAAGCGCCTGGGAGTCTTGCCGTGTTTCGACCCCAAGCGCTTATTCGTTCTAACCTGCTCCTCACACAACTAAATTATAATCAACGCCTCTTGTTAGGTGTGGTATACAGCGTGACACAAATGCAACTGTCACAAAAGGCGAAGTCCCTTAGTTTGAGGAAAACATCTCATTGTGTAAGATGCCATTGCCAGGTGGGATGAATTAACAGAATCTATCGCACCACTATTGCCGTGACATACCTAAAATGGTGGAATAGGTTGGTTGGGTGTAGCGATAGCACAACCCAACATCGGAGAATATTCCGTTGGGTTTCACTTCGTTCCACCCAACCTACATTTTTAGCTGTGCCACGCCAGTACAACACGGTGTAAATGATTGGTTAAAAAGATTGTACAGTAAGTTGTCTTCCCTTCTGCCATCTGTTCCCCTCCTTGGAGGGGAACTTGGGAGCAGGCAGCAGTGATAAGATTGGAGAATTTCAGTACTGAAATTGATTGTTTTTTTTCGGTTATTAAGTATTTATGTACTGTTGCAAGATGTGAGTATTATAAAAAACGTGATTAAAATAAGTCTAAAGTGTGAGCTATGTCACCGAAAAGGGCTATCCCTCCCATTCCTAAAGGAATGGGAGGGATAGCCGCCCGCCGCTTGGTTGGCAAGTTATTTGTTAGAAAGTTTTTTTTTACAAACAACCAACAACGGGAGATTTTGAGGCTGCCTAAACTCCAGATAGATTAAGGGATTAGAAACTAAAGACGGTGCGGATAGTCCCGACAAAAATAGTGTCGTTATTGTCATTGTGTTCTGGGTTGAGAATCACAATCACACCAGGAGTAATGGCAATATTTTTATTCAGCTTAAAGCGGTATAAGCCTTCGATGTGGTAGGAAGTATCAAAATCTCGACGAGCACCACCAGCTAATTCACTACCACGAGTACGAGGTGGCATACCAAAGATGAAGCCCAGCTTACTGCCTTTGCTCCCGACATCTGTAATCCCTAAGTTGACTGCCCAGTTCCAGATATCCCTGTCAGTTCCTCGTGGTGTCCCTAATGCGGCAAAAGCTGCGGCTGATGGATCTTCGAGAATAGCGTTTTGATAACCTACCCAACCGCCAATGGAGATATTGCCAAACCTGAGATTAGCCTCAGCACCGTAGGAATTGGCAGAAGTAGCGAAATTATTAAAGGGTCGCCGAGCGAAGCCGCTACCTGTACTACCTGTAACATTGACATCACCTCCTACATAGTAAGAGTTGGCATAGGTTGCAGCTAAAGTCAGGAAGTCAGAAGGCCTAAGAGTTAGCTGACCCATAGCAACATAGTTACCATTGAAGAGTCCATTACGATCAGTAGGATCATTGGCATTTTCTGCAAAGTAAGCTCCTGAGATTTCCGCAAAGTCTCCTAAGCTGTACCTCAACCCTAAACCTGCACCACTACCAGTGCGGTAGATAGGATTGAAACGTCCAAATCGGGAGACTGCACCACTACCGCTACTTTTGAACAGAGGGTTAACGACATCTATGAGGGTATCGTTCAAATCACCGTTAGTAGCATCAACCTGGAAGGTGAGATTCTCTCCGAGGGGGAAACGATACCACAGCTCACCAATATCAACGATGTTATCATTGCTGCCATCAAAGGATAAGCGAGCCATATTTGTGCCAGTAACGCTGCTCCCAAATGAGCTAATGTTCCTGGCTTGTAAACGAGTTCTCAGCTTATCCCTTCCCGTAAAGCTAGTTTCAAAGTTCAAACGTGCCCGTTCCGCAAAAATGGTGTTGACATCCAAGTCTTCCGTTGGTGTGTCAGGACTAGGAACAGCAACCGTGTCACCAAAAGCATCTGCGATCGCAAAGATGACCTCACCTTTAAGCTTGGTAGTAGTAGAAAACTGATGGTCTTCTAAAAATGCTACCCGTGCATCCAGGTTGTCTACCCGGGTTCCCAATACTGCTAGTTCTGCATCAAATTGCTGAATCAGGGTTCTGAGTTTTTCTAAATCTTCTTCAGTAACTACACCACCGGCAGCAATGAGCTCCTGAATCCGGTCTAAACAAGCTCTTAAACCAGCAGCAAACTCGTAGCGGCTGGTAGGTCGATTACCCCGGAAGGTGCGATCAGGGTATCCCACAAGACACTTGTAGTCTTCGACAAGCTCTCGTAGAGCGTCGTAAGCCCAGTCTCCTGGAGAAACGTCACGAAGCTCGGTAATGCTGGTGAGCTGAGGTTGGATGTTATCGTTCTCGTCGAGTGGTTGGCTGTAAGACTCGATTTGCTCTAACACTTGATTGGTGTTACCCGAAGCTGGCAGTTGCTCCTCCAAGGTACTATCTGCCAAATCGAAACTGGGGCTTGCCTGGGCTATCGTAGCTTCGTTGATGGTAGTAGTTGCTTCTTCTTCCAGTACAGTTTCTGTAGCAGAAGTACTGCTAGCAACTAATAAAGATACTCCCAGAAGTGTGGAAGTGACTTTTAATGTATTCCAGAAAATTGTTGACATCTTAATAATCCTCACACCTAGTGGATTGAAAAAAAACTCACAGCATGACTAATATCTAATCCGACTCCTAGCATGACCTTATAGTTTTCATTTACTAGGATTAGATTGCTTAGGGCTTGCTGTATGAGAGAGGATAAATTCCTCAAAACTGGTTACTTGTTACTTTCCCAAGCTTTCCCCTTTGACTAATTCAGCAAACTCTACTTAGTTTGACCTTTCATTCAATCAGGATAGGATGATTGAGGTCTTTGAGTATCTTCACTAGTTAAAGATTTAACAGGCAAACCTTCATATTGGTCGCTCTGACTAACTCGCCAACAAGCAACGGGAAAAGTGATTGCGAACAAAATCAGCACACCAGTTAAACTCAAGACATAAGTTCGCATTTTTTTTATGTGTTGAGTTTTTGTCTCGGTTGGCTGAGTTTTAGGCTCATATTCTTGTGTTTGCATAGATACAACTCCTTTTTTGATGAACAATAGCCAAGCTGACGGATTGATTATGTTATTCCCAATCCTTCAACTCCCACAAGTGAATAATTACTGCCAAGTTACTTAGGCATGAGAGGTAAATAAGGAAAGAGAGGGTGCCAGTTCATCACAGTTGCAGCAACCATAAAGGTGAATAAACAAAAAAAGATGGTTTTGGTCTTAATTTGTTGATGCTGCCAAAGTTTACTGAGGATAAACCAGCTCAGTAGCCAGCCAATTAACATTACAGTTTCTTTGCCCGAGTAGCTGCCAATCTCCCCGTACAAAGGATCAGGATTACGACTACCGGGTATCCAACTACCAAGATTCCAAATAATCTCATTCCAAGCTTTAAAGATAGAAGTCAAGTGTTGATTTACCATCAACAAAAAACAACTAAAGGCTGCACTAACTAACGCGGCAGCAGCTGGACCAGAAACAGTTGGTGATTGCCTAGAACCAGCAGCCAATCCTCTAGGGAAATTTTTTAGCCAATTCCAACCCCTTACATATAGAGGTAGAATTTGAGAATTTGGGGATATTTGTTGACTCATGAGTTCAATCTCCTTGAGGTAAATGCAACTTTTCTTGATGTATTTTTCAAAACTTTTATAGGGTGTGCATTCTTGCTACATTCAACCCACTAACAAGACCACCAATAGCAAAAAACATCATTGCCATTAAACCCAGACAAGTAGCTGTTAGTACTGGACGGTTGTGCTTTTCCAGAATAGAGTCACCATATTTCCAAAGAATCCAGGTACAGGCGACTCCCAAGGGAAAGGTAAACAGTACCGTAAATTCATGGTATTCCATAAAAATGTAATGCACTAAAGGTGTGTTTTCTCGCAACCAAGCACGAGCACCACCGAGGGGAGCGCGATAGCGCATGTAAACCCAGTTACCAGAAACAATGGCTAAAAAAGATAGACAGGTAGACCAAAAAACTAGGGTGCGCATTTGGGGCAGAATTTTAGAAACTCCCCGCAATAAAGGAAATGCTAGATGACCAGCATAAGTAATAACCAGGACTGCTAGTAAAGTTGCGATTCCGTGTATTGACCCCATAGAGCGTTGCCAAGGACTAGGACTCAATAAATTAACCAGTGGCAAAAAGAGGAACAAACCAGCAGATAAAATACTCAGTCCATAGACACAAATTGTAGCAATATCAAGCTGTCGAGGAAAATTAGCTATTTCTGATCTAATTGGTTCTTGTGTTTGCATTTTTTAACAATCTCCTTTTCAGTTTTCACCCACTTCTAGTCTCTCCAAGAATGGGAAATTAGCATTGTTTGCCCAAGAAAAGTGTGAGGTTATTTTTTAATAAATCCTAAGCGGGTGAGCAAAATTTACACTAGCTTTCTAAGTAACAAATATTTACTTATTACTCATTACTTATTACTCATTACTTAAAAAAAACTCTCCCACACTTTTTTTCATCTCACCCTTCCTAAGCCCAACCGACTCTATCCATTAATTGCACTGCCAATGGTTGGAATTCTCCATAAGCTTCAACATTAATTGAGTCACTCTTAAAAGTGCCAAAGCTTTTCAAGACCTTGTTAGCAGATACATTAGAAACAACTGGATACTCATTATTTCCATCAGCAAAGTAGCGCTGAGATTCAGAATTAACCAAATGCTCTAAGAATTTAACCGCTGCTTCTGGATTAGGAGCTGTTGCAACTACACCCCCACCACTAATATTGATATGAGCGCCACGATTGAGGGGTTCTTGACCTTTTTGGTTGGGGAAAAACATCCCAATCTTAGAGGCTACTTCCTGATCTTCTGGCTTTTGAGAACCTGCCAGACGAGCTACATAATAGCTGTTAGCGATCGCTAATTCTCCTATACCAGCAGCACAGGCTTTAATTTGAGCAGTGTCGTTACCTTCAGGGGGTCTAGCAAAATTAGCTTTGAACCCTCTCAACCACTCTTCTGCTTTTCGGGGTCCATAAATGGCAACTAAAGAAGCGATCAAAGATTGGTTATAAATATTGCTAGAAGAACGAATCAGAATTTTGCCTCGCCATTTGGGGTCTGCTAAATCTTCATAGCTAGATAGCTGCGTTGGATTAACCATGTCTTTGTTATAGACAATCACCCGTGCTCGCTTGGAAAAGCCAAACCAATAACCCTGGGGATGGCGCAAAGATTCTGGTATTTTCGATGTGAGTATTTCTGAATTTACGGGCTGGAACAAACCGTCTTGAGTGGCACGCCAAAGATTACCGGCATCTACTGTCATGAAGACATCAGCAGGACTGTTAGCTCCTTCGTTCTTAATCCGTTCTATCAGTGCCCCTGCTTTACTTTCAATGCGATTAACCTTAATACCTGTTGCACGAGTAAAGCTTTCATACAGCTCTTCATCAGTATTGTAATGACGAGAGGTATAAAGATTGAGTACACCCCTCTGAGCCGCAGCTCGTTTCGGCTTGCTCAGGGGAACTAATGCCGTAGCTGTGACTGCTGCACCGCCAGCTAGAAACAGGCGTCTAGTAGTTTTCATGGATCTCCTCACTAGTTAGAAATTTCACTCTGTAATAGGTGGCAGAAATTTATTGCTATAAATTGTCATAAGGTATTGTATCAGTAATGAGAGTCTATCTCATTAAAAAATAATTTATTTAGAGTTAGCAAAGTTACAATCAGGCTTAAAGCTAAACATATAAAGCGTTTCACCTGATTTTTATCTCTGAAGATAACCACTTATCAGTAAGTTAGTTCAAGAAAAAGCTTTTAAATATTTTTAATATTGTCAATAATCAATACTGGAGTTGAGACTAACTAGTGTTTTCCAAGAGTGCGATCGCTTTCAGCAGCGTCGTAGGCGATCGCTTCTGATCTGTTCTCCACAGGGTTGTTTAAAGCCTCAATACATAGCAGTTACCAAGGTGATTAGGACAACGCCAAATGTTGAAACCTTTACCTGTCAATTTTTCCCTTCTGCCCTCTGCCCTCTGCCCTCTGCCTTTTGCTATATAACGACTCTAAATCTGGTGCTCTTCTGCCCAGTTCTTGAGTTCGTTCAGGAAACCCAAGGCAGTCGTACCAAATTCGGTGATTTCGTAGGTGACTGCAATAGGGCGATCACACACTACCTCCCGCTTCACCAAACCAACCTCCTCCATTTCTTTTGACACTCCCACGGTTACGCTACGCTAAAACCGTGGGATTCTTGTTTCAAAGGGATTCTGATGAATTTACCCTCCGCAAGCATCTTGACCGTATGCCCTACGGCTGCAAGTCCTCTAATCAGAACT
>JAAHGL010000242.1 GCA_010692635.1 Symploca sp. SIO2C1
CGCCCAAAGCATAGTTATATACTTGGCGGTTGGTTTCTAACCACTGTTGAAATATTTCTTTTTGGTGAGCAGTAGGTTTGAGTTTAAATTCATAGGTGAGTGTAAAGGTCATTCTCATCACCTCCTACTAGATTATACAGCACTTCTAACTATCGGCAGTACATTGTTTAAACTGCACTTCAAAGTGCCTTGCGCTACATCCCACCTTTAAAAAGCGTGGGCTTTGCCCTAAATTCTGTAATCACAGCTATTCCTACTGAATATCGGATAATTGAGGGAGAAATCAACTCTTTGTGCTGTTTGACTTTACTCCTGGTGATGATGATGCTTAACTTAGCTGGTTATCAAGAAACTGATCAAATCTATACCGGAACTCGTACCCTCGTGTATCGGGCTATCCAAACCACCAGTGAGAAGTCTGTCATCATCAAAGTTCTGCGGAATCCTCACCCCAACTTCGATGAGTTAGTCCGCTTCCGCAACCAATACATTATCACCCGTAATCTGGAACATCCTACTATTGTTCAGCCGCTAACCCTGGAGCGTTATCAAAACGGCTATGCTTTAGTGATGCCAGATGAAGGTGCGCTCTCTTTGCTGGAGTATTGGCAACACTCCGGTGGTAATCTCAGTGAATTCCTCACCATTGCTCTTCTACTAGCTTCTGCTCTGCATTATCTGAGTCAAAACCGTATCATCCACAAAGACATCAAACCTACCAACATCCTCATTCACCCGGAAAACCGCCAAATTCAGCTTATTGACTTTAGTATCTCCAGTTTACTGCCCAAAGAACAGCAACAACTGGTCAATCCTAATGTTCTAGAAGGAACCCTAGCCTACATCTCTCCAGAGCAAACCGGGCGCATGAATCGGGGAATAGACTATCGCACAGATTTCTACTCCCTGGGTGTCACCCTCTACGAACTACTCACGGGAGTACTGCCATTTCAGTGCAATGACCCGGTGGAGTTACTTCACTGCCACATTGCCAAAAATCCCTTAGCCCCCCATGAGCTGCTGGATACTCAAGGGAACCCCTATCCAGAAGCAATCTCAGAGATTATTCTCAAGTTAATGGCTAAAAATGCCGAGGAGCGGTATCAAAGTGCCTTGGGTTTGCAGCATGATTTAGAGCAATGTTGGCAACAGTGGAAAGCCACAGGAGAAATTACCCCATTTGAGCTTGGAGAGCACGATATTTGCGATCGCTTCTTGATTCCTGAAAAACTCTACGGAAGGGAAATAGAAGTAGCACAACTATTAGAAGCATTTGAGCGAGTAGCAGCTGGAAATAGTGAAATGATGCTAGTAGCTGGATTCTCCGGTATTGGCAAAACTGCTGTCGTTAAAGAAACTCACAAACCCATTGTGCGACAACGGGGATATTTCATCAAAGGCAAATTCGATCAATTCAATCGCAATATTCCTTTTTCCGCTTTTGTACAGGCATTTCGCGATTTGATGGGGCAATTACTCTGTGACAGCAATACTCAACTGCAACAATGGAAAGGAAAAATTCTCTCTGCTTTAGGAGAAAACGCACAAGTCATTATCGAAGTCATTCCCGAACTCGAAAGTATTATTGGCAAACAGCCTCCTGTTCCTGAGCTTTCTGCGTCTGCAGCACAAAATCGCTTCAATTTGCTCTTTGGAAAATTCGTTCGAGTCTTCACAACCAAAGACCATCCTCTCGTTCTATTTCTTGATGACTTACAGTGGGCAGATTCGGCATCTTTGAACTTGCTCAAATTGATGATGGGAGAAACTGAAGCAGGCTACTTATTGGTTTTGGGAGCCTACCGAGACAACGAAGTATATCCTGCTCACCCTCTGATGTTAGCATTGGATGAAATTGCTCAAAACGAAGCAATCGTCAATACAATAACTTTAGCACCTTTGAGTCAGTCGGGATTAAACAATCTGATTGCCGACACCCTTAGTTGCACTCTTGAATTGGCAGTGCCTCTAACGGAATTGGTATACCAAAAAACTAAAGGCAACCCGTTTTTTGCAACTCAATTTCTCAAAGCCCTCTATGAAGGAGAATGGATTAATTTTAACTGGGAGTTGGGATATTGGCAATGCGATCTTATTTCAGTACGACAACTGGCATTAACAGATGATGTGGTGGAGTTTATGGCAACTCAGTTGCAGAAGTTGCCTCTCCCAACTCAAGAAGTTTTGAAGCTAGCCGCTTGTATTGGCAATCAATTCGATTTGGCAACTTTAGCCATTGCTTCGGATGCCTTGGAAACGGAGACAGCAACTGCTTTGTGGAAAGCATTGCAAGAAGGTTTGGTGTTGCCTATCAATGAGATTTATAAGTTCTATCAATCTGAAGAAAACACTGAAGCACTATCAAATTTTGAGAACCAATCACCGCATTATAAGTTTTTACATGACCGGGTTCAACAAGCTGCTTACTCGCTAATTCCAGAAAAGCAAAAGCAGCAAACCCATTTAACTATAGGTAGATTACTTCTAGAAAATACATCAGAAGGAGACTTGGAAGAAAAACTTTTTGATATTGTCAATCACCTGAATATGGGAAGGAGCTTAATTGTCAAGCTCGACGAGAAAAAACAATTATGTGAACTGAATTTACAAGCAGGACGTAAAGCAAAAAATGCAACTGCTTATGCAGCATCTATCGAGTATTTATGGTTGGGGATAGAGTTATTGGCTGAAAATAGCTGGGAGCATGAGTACGAACTAACCTTAGCATTGTACCAGTCTGCCACAGAGTCTGCTTATCTCAATGGTGACTTTCAACGGATGGAGCAGCTTGCGGATGTTGGCTTGAAAAAGTCCCGAAATTTACTCGATGCCGTCAAAATTTATGACGTCAAAATCCAGGCATTACAAGCTCAAACTCGCTTTCAGGAATCTATTGATACGGCAATGATTATTCTGGAAAAGCTAGGTATCCGTTCATTTCCTAAAGAGCCTGATGCTTCTGATATGGAGCTTTGGTTAGATGAGATGAAAGCTAACTTAGGAGAGCGCCATCCAACTAGTTTAGTCGAGCTACCTGCGATGACTGAACCCCATGCCCTTGCAGCGATGGAAATTCTTATTAGCGTGACGACTTCTGCTTACAAATATCAGCCAATGTTGATGGTATTAATTACCATTGAAGAAGTAAATTTATCGCTTAAATATGGAAATTCACCGGTATCTGCTTATGCCTATGGTACTCAAGGTCTAGTATTATGTGATACCTGTAATGATATCGAATTTGGCTATCAATTCGGCGAACTTGCATTCCAATTATTACCACAGAGTAATATAGTTGGTTTTGTTCGCACTATTTATGTTGTTAATGCTATGGTAAAACATCATAAAGAGCCTCTTATAAATACCCTCAAAGGACTTCAAGAATCTTATTCAGTTGGCATAGAAAATGGAGAGCTTGAATTTGCAGGCTATGCTATTTCATTTTATTCATTCTATAGTTATGTATCTGGGAAAGAATTATCGGAGCTAGCAATAGAAATGTCTGCCCATAGCAATGCTTTAGAGCGCATCAACCAGACAATTGCTAAAAACTGGATTGATATCTATCGTCAGGTGCTAGATAATTTGTTGGGACGCTCTGAAAATACTTATTGTCTTATTGGCGAAGCTTATAATGAGGAAAAAATGCTGCCGCTTCACCAGGAAGCTAATGATCTGACAACTCTAGCTTATTTTTATATTCCTAGAGCACAACTTTGCTATTTATTTCAAGACTATAATCAAGCATCTCAAATTCTGGAAAAGGCAGAAAAATGCTTAGGAGGAGCAGCCGGAACACCATTAGTTAACCTCTTTTACTTTTACCAATCTCTGGTAATGCTAGTTGAGATAGCTTCACAGCCAAAAACTGAGTGCCAAGATATCCTGGAAAAAATTACAGCCAATCAACAAATATTGAATAATGCTGCAATTCATGCTCCGGCAAATTACTTACACAAATGGCATTTGGTAGAAGCAGAAAAACATCGGGCGTTGGGTGAGCCAATGGGAGCAATGGATCTATACGACAAAGCGATCACTGGAGCTCAAGAAAACAAGTACATCCAAGAAGAAGCCCTAGCCAACGAACTAGCAGCCAAATTCTATCTTGACTGGGGTAAGGAGAAAATTGCCAGCACTTATATGCAAGAAGCTTATTATTGCTATGCCCGTTGGGGAGCTAAAGCTAAGACAGAGCAACTCGAAGCAACATATCCCCAACTTCTCTCCTCTATTCTGCAACAGCAGCAGGTTGAATTTAGTCCCATCAAAAGTCTAGATAGCCTTACACAAAAACTGACTACTTCCAAGCAAAAAACAACCACAAGTACTAGCAGTACTATTTCTGAATTAATCGATTTTACCTCTATTTTCCAAGCTGCCCAAACCCTTTCTAGCACCATTGAACTGGAGCAGCTACTAGACGACATTGTCAGGATAATTCTCACTAATGCTGGCGCACAAAAGGCGGTTTTACTCATTCCCCAAGCTGAGCAGTGGCAACTGCTATCAGTAGCACAACTTTCAGAGGATGGTACTGTTGAGACTAGTAGGCGATCGCAACTCCTCACTGCAGAACACTCAGTTCCTATTCGCTTGATTCAATATGTCAAAAATACCCAAGAATCTGTACTAATCGACGAAGGTAAAACTGAGATTTCTGGCATTATCGAAGGCTATTTACTCACCTATCAACCGGCAAGTGTACTGTGTCTGCCACTGCTTAACCAAGGGCAATTAGTTGCCATTGTCTACCTGGAACATCCAACAACTAAAGGGGTGTTTACGCCTCATCGTCTCACCATTATTCAATTTCTGTGTGCCCAAGCAGCTGTTGCCCTGCAAAATGCCCAACTCTATGACCAATCCCAGCAAGCTTTAGAGGAGTTAAAACAAGCACAACTGCAATTAATTCAAAGTGAAAAGATGTCAGCCTTGGGAAACTTAGTGGCAGGGGTTGCTCATGAAATTAATAACCCAACTGGCTTTTTGCAAGGCAATATTCAACCTGCTCAAGATTATGTACAAGACTTACTAGGTTTAATTGAGCTGTTACTGGCTAAATGTCCCAGCAATGATGCACAAATTACAGAGGAAATAGAAGAGATTGACCTAGAGTTTATCCGTGAAGACTTACCCAAATTGCTTGGCTCAATGAATCTAGGAGTGAAGCGGATTAGTAATCTCAGTCATAGTCTGTGTACCTTTTCTCGCCACGAGCAAGACCAAAAAGTGAGCTTCAATATCCATCAAGGGATTGATAGCACTTTAGTCATCCTCAACCATCGTATGAAAGCGAATAACAAACGCCCCCAAATTGAAGTAGTTAAAGACTATCAAGAAATCCCAGAATTGCTCTGCTTTCCCAACCAACTCAATCAGGTGTTTATGAACATCCTGGCTAATGCCATTGAGTCTTTTGATGAGGCAAATCAAGGTAAAACCTATGCTGAGATTGAGGCGAAACCGAATAGTATTACTATTCACACTGGTATGCTGAATGATAGTCAGGTACAAATTGAGATTCAAGACAATGGTTACGGCATGAAATCAGAGACAAAAGACCGTATTTTTCAGCAAGGGTTCACGACGAAAGAAGTGGGTAAGGGAACAGGTTTAGGAATGGCGATCACATATCAAATTATTACAGACAAACACGGTGGCACAATTACCTGCGATTCCATAATTGGACAAGGCACAACCTTCACTATCGTGCTCCCTTGCTCCCCGAGAATTGATGATTAATCAATCGACGGACTAGAAATATATCGCGATAATTGAGGGATAAATCAACTGTCTGCGCTATTTGACTTTACTCCTGGTGATGACAATGCTCAACTTAGCTGGTTATCAAGAAACTCTCCCTATCTATGCCGGAACCCGTACCCTCGTCTATCGAGCTATCCAAACTACTACTGAGCAGTCTGTCATCATCAAAGTCCTGCGCAATCCTCACCCTAACTTCCATGAATTAGTCCGCTTCCGTAACCAATACATCATCACCCATAATGTGGGACATCCTACCATTGTTGAGCCCCTAACTCTAGAACGTTACGGTAACGGCTATGCTTTGGTAATGCCGGATGAAGGAGCCCTTTCCTTGCTGGAATATTGGCAAGAGTCCGGTGATGATCTGAATAAATTCCTCACCATCGCCCTTCAACTAGCTCAAGCTCTGCATTATCTGACTCAACAGCATATCATCCACAAAGATATCAAACCATCCAACATCCTCATTCACCCGGAAACCTGCCAAATCCAGCTCATCGACTTCAGCATCTCCAGTTTACTGCCCAAAGAACAGCAACAACTGGTCAATCCTAATGTTCTAGAAGGAACCCTAGCCTACATCTCTCCAGAGCAAACCGGGCGCATGAACCGAGGGATTGACTATCGCACGGATTTCTATTCTCTGGGTGTCACCCTCTACGAGCTGCTTACAGGAGTCCTGCCATTTCAGAGCAATGACCCGGTGGAGTTACTGCATTGCCATATTGCCAAAGAGCCCTTAGCACCAGATGAGCTCCTCGATATTCACGGCAACCCCTATCCAGAAGCAATCTCGGACATTATTCTCAAATTGATGGCAAAGAATGCCGAAGAGCGGTATCAGAGTGCCTTAGGTTTGCAGCATGATTTAGAGCAATGCTTACAACAGTGGGAAGCTACAGGAGAAATCTTACCATTTGAGCTTGGCAAGAGGGATATTTGCGATCGCTTTCTCATCCCGGAAAAACTCTACGGAAGGGAACATGAAGTCGCCCAATTATTAGTAGCCTTTGAGCGAGTAGCAGCAGGAAACAGCGAAATGATGCTGGTAGCAGGATTCTCAGGTATTGGCAAAACTGCCGTAGTCAATGAAGTCCACAAACCAATTGTCGAAAAGCGGGGTTATTTCGTCAAAGGTAAATTTGACCAATTCAATCGCAACATTCCCTTCAGTGCTTTTGTGCAAGCTTTCCGAGACTTGATGGGACAATTGCTTAGTGAATCCGATGCAGACTTAGCTAAGTGGAAAGCCAAAATTATTAACGCTTTGGGAGACAATGCCCAAGTCATCATTGATGTAGTTCCTGAACTCGAAAGGATTATTGGTAAACAATCCCCTACTCCGGAACTCTCTGGCAGTGCTGCCCAAAATCGCTTTAACTTGCTCTTTCAAAAGTTCATTGCCGTATTCACGACAAAAGAACATCCCCTGGTGATATTTTTGGATGATTTGCAGTGGGCAGATTCAGCATCACTCAATCTGATGAAAGTTTTGATGGGTGATAGTGATAGAGGTTATTTATTATTGCTAGGAGCTTATCGAGATAACGAAGTGTTTCCTGCCCATCCTTTAATGCTGAGCTTAGCTGAACTGGAGAAAGAGCAAGCTGCTCTTTCCACAATTACCTTGCAGCCATTAGCCTTTTATCACATTAATCAATTAGTGGCAGAAACCCTCAGTTGTAGTGAGCAACTGGCTCAACCACTGACAGACTTGGTGTATCAAAAAACCCAAGGCAACCCGTTTTTTACCACTCAATTCTTGCAAGGGTTACATCAAGATAAGCTAATTACCTTTAATCTAGGTGGCTATTGGGAATGCGACTTGGTACAAGTACATGATGCAGCTCTCACTGATGATGTAGTTGAGTTTATGGCAGGGCGCTTGCATAAGTTACCCGAACACACCCAAGAGGTTTTAAAGTTAGCTGCTTGTATCGGCAACCAATTTGATTTAGCTACTTTAGCCCTGGTTAATGAACAGTCTCAGGAACACATTGCAGTAGCTCTGTGGCGAGCTTTACAAGAAAGATTAATTTTACCGCTCAGTGAAACCTATAAGTTTTTCCAGGGGAACAATGAGAATACACGAGAATCATTATCAGATATTTTGGTAAGCTACAAGTTTCTCCATGATAGAGTTCAGCAAGCGGGCTACTCTTTAATTCCTGAAAACCGAAAAACTGCCACTCACTTGAGCATTGGGAAACTGCTCTTAGCAAAGATTCCAACAAATCAACAAGAAGAGAAGATTTTTGCGATTGTCAACCAGCTCAATTTGGGAGTAAAACAAATTGACGCTCCCCGACAAAAGCTAAAACTCGCACAGTTGAACTTAAGGGCAGGGCGCAAAGCTAAAGCAGCTGTTGCCTATAGTGCTGCCTTGGAGTATTTCCAAAGCGGGATTGAGTTGCTTAGTGATGATTGTTGGCAACATGAGTCGGTTCTAACTTTAGAGCTCTACAATGCTGGAGCAGAAGCTGCTTACCTTAACAGCAATTATTCTTTAATGGAGCAATGGATCAACGAGATATTTAGTTACGTTCCCAACCTATTAGCTCGAATTCCTGCCTATGAAGTCAAAATTCAAGCTGAGATTGCCCAAAACCATCTCCAAAATGCTGTTAAAACTGGACTCGAAGTACTCGAACGCTTGGGTATACAACTACCTCTAACTCCAAGTTCTGATGATATCCAGCAAAGATTCGCCGCTACCGCTGCTCAAATGGAGGGGAGATCCCCAAAAGATTTAATAACTCTTGTAGAAATGACTGCTCCTGAAAAGCTTGCAGCCCTCAAAATGTTGGCAGGAATTTGGGGGGCAGCATTCGCCGTTACACCGCCGTTAATGCCACTGATTGTGTTAGAAATGGTTAATCTTTCCCTTAAATACGGCAACGCACCCATTTCTGCCTTTGCTTACGTTCTGTACGGTGTTTTACTCTGCGGTGGAGAAAATTTTCAAGGAGGAGCTGAATTTGGCAAGCTCTCTTTAAAACTCTTAACTCGCTTTAACACGCAAGCATTCAAAGCTAAAATCCTCTTCTTGATCGGAACTCATATTACCATTTGGCACGAATCTGTGCAGGCTGCTCTACCCACCTTACAGGAAGCCTACCAAGCAGGATTAGAAACCGGAGATCTAGAATTTGCCGCTCTGTCTGCCGCCATCTATTCTTACTACTCTTATCTTTCTGGAAAATACTTATCAGACGTTAAACAAAACTTTGTTGCTTATACCCAAGCTATTGCTACCCTCAAGCAAACATACTATTTGAACTTTTTGTACATCTGGCATCAAGCTGTTACCAACTTATTGAATGGAGCAGAAAATTCTCAGTATTTAGTTGGAGAAATCTGCAATAGTGAAGAATTAATTGTGCAGTGCGAACGAAACAATGCAACCACGCCAATGGCGTATATCTATATCAATCGCCTCATGCTCAACTATCTCTTTGAGGATTATGCTAAAGCTGTAGAAATTTCCCCCTTAGCTGATGAATATGCCCAAATGGTTCCAGCAACTTTGTTGATCCCCATTGCCAACTTTTACGATTCTTTATCCAAATTAGCCTTTTACTCCCGAGTTTCAGAATCGGAGCGAACATCTTGGCTTGATGCAGTCCGCAAAAATCAGTTCCGAATACAGAAATGGAGCAACTGTGCACCAACAAATTATTGGCATAAGTATTATTTGGTCGAAGCAGAACAGCATCGGGTTTTAGGGCAAAAATTAGAAGCAATAGAACTATATGATCGTGCCATTGCTGGAGCAAAAGAAAATGAATATCTTCAAGAAGAAGCCCTAGCCAACGAACTAGCAGCCAAATTTTATCTTGACTGGGGTAAGGAGAAAATTGCAAGCACTTATATGGAAGAAGCTTATTATTGCTATGCTCGTTGGGGAGCTAAAGCTAAGACAGAGCAACTCGAAGAAAAATATCCTCAACTTCTCTCCTCTATTTTGCAACAGCAGCAGGTTGAATTTAGTCCTCTCAAAAGTCTAGACAGCCTGACCCAAAAACTGACTGCTTCCAGGCAAACATCAAGCAAAAGTACTAGCAGTACTATTTCTGAATTAATTGATTTTACCTCTATTTTTCAAGCAGCTCAAACTCTTTCGAGCACGATTGAGCTTGAACAGCTACTAGACGATATTGTACGGATAGTACTCATCAATGCTGGCGCACAAAAGGCGGTTTTACTCATTCCCCAAGCTGAAGAGTGGCAACTGCAGGCAAGCGCAGAACTGACAGAAGATGGTATTGTTGAAAGCAGTAAGCGATCGCAACTACTAACAGCAGAAAGCTCAGTTCCTATTCGCGTCATTCAATATGTCAAAAATACCCAAGAATCTGTACTAATCGACGAAGGCAAAACAGAGATTTATGGTATTATCGAAGGCTATTTACTCACCTATAAACCGGCAAGTGTACTGTGTCTGCCACTGCTTAACCAAGGGCAATTAGTTGCTATTGTCTACCTGGAACATCCAACAACTAAAGGGGTGTTTACGCCTCATCGTCTCACCATTATTCAATTTCTGTGTGCCCAAGCAGCGGTTTCTCTGCAAAATGCCCAACTCTATCACCAAGCTCAACAGGCACAACTGCAACTGATTCAAAGTGAAAAGATGTCAGCCTTGGGAAACTTAGTGGCAGGGGTTGCTCATGAAATTAATAACCCAACTGGCTTTTTGCACGGCAATATTCAACCTGCCCAAGATTATGTACAAGACTTACTCGGCTTAATTGAGCTGTTACTGGCTAAATGTCCTAGTAATGAGCCACAAATTACAGAGGCAATAGAAGAGATTGACCTAGAATTTATCCGTGAAGATTTACCCAAATTGCTTGGCTCAATGAATCTAGGAGTGAAGCGCATTAGTAATCTCAGTCATAGTCTGTGTACCTTTTCTCGTCAGGAGCAAGACCAAAAAGTGAGCTTCAATATCCATCAAGGGATTGATAGCACTTTAGTCATTCTCAACCATCGTATGAAAGCGAATAACAAACGCCCCCAAATTGAAGTAGTTAAAGACTATCATAGTACTGCCCCAAAGATAATCAGAGCATAAAATTGAGCGCGACCATTTTCTATGTATTTCAGACCTTCACCGCTCAATAATGTGAAAAAACCAGTTAGGTTAACTGCACCATCG
>JAAHGL010000243.1 GCA_010692635.1 Symploca sp. SIO2C1
GCGGGGACAGGAAACGGTCTAGTTAAGAATCCGAGAAACAGGAAAAAAGGTGGACAGGCGCGACTTAAGTCCGCCTCGTAACATCCTTGAAGAATCCCCCGTACTTTAGTCGGGGGAGTACGTCAACTAATGTACCAGCTGAAATTGATGCGATCGTCCGCCAATCTGCCAATGATCCTCAAGGTATCTATCCTGGGTTGGAATTACCCAACCAAGACTTTAACTACAAATCCTTACGGGATAACTTAGCAACTCATCTGATTCTCCATATTGCCACCCACGGAGAGTTTGTCTCCAACAATGCCTATGGTTCCTACCTGTTACTAGGGGATGGAAAACAGTTACCCATTCGAGATATCCAAAACTTGCGGGATTTGAGCAAAATCCATCTGGTGGTACTGTCAGCTTGTGAGACAGCATTAGGAGATACAGGACAAGATGGTAGTGAAATCGCTGGACTCAGCTATTATTTTCTGAACGGTGGAGCCAAGGCAGTAATGGCATCCCTGTGGCAAGTAGATGATGGTAGTACCAGTCTGTTAATGCAGCGTTTCTACAACAATTAATCGTACAGCGGCTAGTTTTGTTCACCCCTACTACTGGGCTCCATTCATCCTTATCGGGAATGGATTGTAACGTGATTTCCTAGAAAGAATGTCCCCTTCGTAGGGGACATTCATTGTGAGGTTTAGGAATCACCGTGGCTTCAGCCCGGTGAGGATGTCAAGTAACTCAATAGCCAATTTGCTGCTGTAGCTCTGCGAGTCTGCCGGGGACCAAATTCTCCGATTTTGTACCCTTTGAAACCCAACTGTTCTTTCAACAGCTGTTTATTTTCCTTGGGAATAGAGCGAGTCAGCTTTACTGTTGGAGGACGGTTTTCGATAAAATTAGGCGGCTCAGGATATGCCTCTTGCCATTCCTGAGAAACTCCTGTAATGTCCCACTGGTTTGCCGCTGTGTCATAACGATAACCTAGACAGTGCCAGACGAGCTTGTTTACTGTATCATCATCAATTTCTTCTTTCAGAATTGCCCAAATAGTATCGGTATTCAAGGGTGGTAGCTCAGACATAAGTTTTTGTCCAGAAAAAACGAAAGCACTTATTTGGTAAAAAAATAGCAAAAAACACCTAACACCTAACACCTAACACCTAATACCTAACTGAATATTGTTATCCTAGAAGAAGTTTCCCTACTGAAACGTCCGTCCACTGATAACGTTAGCGGTAGCGACCACAGGAGCTTCAGATGAGTGAAAAATCCACCCGCATATGTATTCTTGGTGGAGGCTTTGGAGGTCTCTACACAGCTTTGCGCCTGAGCCAGCTGCCTTGGGAAAAGGTGCAACAACCGGAAGTTATCCTGGTAGATCGTAATGATAGGTTCTTATTTTCACCCCTACTGTACGAGCTACTTACAGGCGAACTACAAACTTGGGAAATTGCCCCACCTTTTGAAGAACTGTTGGCGAATACAGGAGTACGCTTTGCTCAAGCTACTGTAGCCGGAATTGACATAGAAGAGCAACAGGTACACCTACAAGAGGGAGCAGGATTTTCTTACGATCGCCTGGTGTTGGCTTTAGGAGGAATGACTCCCCTTGATACAGTACCAGGAGCCGTTGAGTACACTCTACCATTCCGCACTATTTCTGATGCCTATCATCTAGAGGAACGGCTGCGGATTTTGGAAGAGTCCGATGCGGATAAAATCCGAGTGGCAATTGTTGGCGCCGGTTACAGTGGGGTTGAGTTAGCTTGCAAACTGGCAGAACGCTTAGGAGAACGGGGAAGGTTGCGATTGATTGAACGAGGTGATGCGATTCTCAAGAGCTCCCCTGAATTTAATCAAGAGGCAGCACAGAAAGCTTTAAATGAACACCAGGTTTGGGTTGATTTGGATACAGAAATTGACTCTGTTGAAGCGGACAAGATTTCCCTATTATATAAGGGACAGTTGGATACTATCCCTGTAGATTTGGTTCTGTGGACAGTAGGTACAACCGTTTCACCAATAGTGAGATCCCTTCCCCTCAAGCAAAACCAGCGTGGACAACTAACGACACTCCCAACCCTAGAGGTAGTTGATCATCCAGAAATCTTTGCTCTGGGGGATTTGGCGGATTGTAAAGATGCAAATCAGCAGCAAGTTCCTACTACAGCTCAAGGAGCCTACCAACAAGCAGACTACACTGCCTGGAATATCTGGGCCTCCATTACAGGCCGTCCCTTGCTTCCCTTCCGCTACCAGAATTTAGGGGAAATGATGACCCTGGGAACAGATAATGCTACCCTTGCTGGTCTAGGGCTCAAGCTGGATGGCCCCCTAGCTGACATAGCGCGGCGTCTTGCCTATCTCTACCGGATGCCTACTTTAGATCACCAACTCAAAGTTGGTTTCAACTGGATTGCTCGACCTTTGTTGGAGTTACTTGCTGATTAACTCCACTATTCAGACTTTCAATGCTAGGGATGGTAAACTACCTTAACAGTTGTAGTATCTGTGCATCTACTAATTAATGCTAGTCCAGCGATTTAGTTCCTCTAACCAGGGGTTTACTCTCTTGGAAGTCCTAATTGTAGTCGCAATCATTGGGATTATTGGTGCCTTCAGTGCTCCTGTGTGGATTGCTTTTAACAGTCGTCAGAGTCTCAACCACTCCACAGATAAAATTTACCAAGCAATGCAAGGAGCCAAAAGCAATGCCAGACGGGATAAAACTACCTGGCAAGTGAGTTTTAGACAAGTCAAGATACAAAAAAAAGAAATTTATCAATGGTCACTTCATCCAGCAGATAATCAAGAATTTATTCCAAATTATGTAATGACTAACGATGCTTTATGGTCTAACTTAGAATCAAATATTATCATTGATCAATCTATTAACGATAAAGGCAAATACGAAACAAGCATCACCAGAAAAACCCCAAACGGTCCTTGGCGAGTTCAGTTTAACTACCAAGGTTGCCCAGTACGTAAACCGAGAAACCAATGTGGACAAACCTCCCTACAAGCTTTAGGACGTATAACTCTACGAAGCAAACATGGGGGGGAATATAGACGCTGTGTAATTGTCTCCACCCTACTGGGAGCTATGCGGAAGGGAGAAAACCATCCCAAGGCAGATAGTAGTAGTAAATATTGCTATTAAAATCAGGCTCAATTATCAATTGATAATTGATAATTGATAATTGATAATTGATAATTTTTACAAAATATTTCATCAACCTTCAGCTTGCTTGTTACCCCGTCAGATCCACGATTAGCTAGAATTGAAGAGAGAGCCTAGTTACTCCAAACAGTGGGAACAGACAAACCATTGGTCAATAGAGTATTTGCATAAGAGATGATTACTTGTACAAGCTGTGGAAAAGTCAATCCCACTGATGGGCGTTTTTGTTCTAGCTGTGGTGTCCCTATCGCTTCACCAAATACTAGCACCTCATCGAGCTATACAATCTCTGGCACCCGCTTACGCGATCGCTATATTATCAAACGAGAACTAGGACAGGGAGGATTTGGTAGAACTTACCTGGCAGAAGATACGGGACGTTTTAATGAGCTGGTTACTCTCAAAGAGCTGACACCACAGAATCAAGGAACTTCTGCTCTTCAGAAAGCAGAGGAACTATTTCAACGGGAAGCAGCAATGTTGCACAAGCTCTCATCACCCCAAATTCCCCGGTTCTGGGAATTTTTTCGCGAGGGAAGGCGGCTGTTTTTAGTTCAAGACTACATCGAAGGCAAAACTTACCAGTCTTTATTAAAAGAGAGAATTGCAGTTGGACAAACCTTTAGTGAAGCGGAAATTATTCATATTTTTCAGCAACTGCTGCCAGTTTTAAGCTATATCCATACTGTAGGTATCATTCACCGGGATATTTCTCCAGATAACATCATCTGTCGTGCTCGAGATCATACACCGATATTGATTGACTTGGGTGGTGTCAGAGAAATTCTTGAACCAACCGCTGTGCACTCTCAAAATCCTGTTGCTTCTAATAGCCTGACTCGCTTAGGTAAAGTTGGCTACGCTCCTGAAGAACAATTGCGGTTGGGAATTGCTGCTCCTCATAGTGATTTGTATGCCTTGGGAGTCACTGCTCTAGTTTTAATGACTGGTAAAGAACCCCAAGCTCTCATTGATCCTAATACCCTCAAGTGGCTTTGGCAAAAGGAACTATCCCTAAGCCAACAAATGAGTAATATTCTCTCTCGTATGGTTGCTCCACAACCTTCCGAGCGCTTCACCTCAGCTGAGGAAATTCTCCAACAACTGCCAACAACTAATTCTAATGTCACAGCAACACAAATGAGCAATACTATTGCTGTGACACCACAAAAGGGGAAATCTCAACCTGCACTTGTCAATAATTCTGGTTGCGGAAAAGTTTTTGATGAATCCGTTAAAGTTCCACCAGAAATCTCAGGATGGAATTGGGGAGCCTTTTGGTTACCAGGTTTATGGTGTCTTTCCAATCAAGTTTGGATTGGACTAATTGCCTGGGTTGACGTTAGTGCTATTACCCTTCCTTTAACCTTAGGTTTAACCTGGCCAATTGTGGGAGTTGTTTTAGGCATTAAAGGTAATGAATGGGCTTGGAAAAGTCGCCGTTGGGAGAGCATCAAGGATTTTCAAAACCATCAACGAGGCTGGGCGTTTATCTCTTGGTTTATTATCAGTAGTCTTGTCTGCTTAATCTTGTTGCTCCTGGTACTGATTTTAATTTTTGGTCTTACTATCGCTGGGATAAGTGGCCTCAATAATTAGGGCTTGCTGGTTGAAGTAATAAGTAATAAGTAATAAGTCTTGATCTCTGATATAATTGATTGTTTATAGCAATTCTTGGATCCATGAGGTACATCTCCTATTCCCAATTCCCAATTCCCAATTTCCAATTCCCAATAATTAATGTACCTCACAAGTATGAGAAAAGCTATATCATGTTTTTGTGTGCATTGAAATATGAAATTACATCCTTTGACTTTACAGTTTTCTGGAGAGCTTGAACAAGCTTTCTTGAATTACTACTATAACAAATCTTTAAGACAAGGACGTATTGGTATACTTACAGGTATTTTTTTGTATTTTATTTTTGGTGTCTTGGATTATTTTACCGTTTCGCCAGAGTTAAAAGCAAATTTATGGTTTGTTCGCTATGTTATTATTTGCCCTCTGCTAATTACCATTTTTCTTCTAAGTTTCTCGAACTATTTTAAACGTTTTCTCCAAATATTCTGGAGTATTAGTATCTTATTAGCAGCACTAGGTTTAATTTTAATCATGATGATTATTGCTTTTAGTACTAATCAGACATTAGATACTAATACTCATGTTTCTATTATCATAATTATGATGTATGCCTATGCCTTTATCGTTCTAAGATTTGTTTATAGTGTTGCCGTAATTTTAACTATTATAGCTCTCTACAACTTAGTTGCTTTATTCGTGATTGGTGCTTCTCCTGTAACTTTATTAAACCCTAATTTTTTTATGCTATCAGCAAACTTTATTGGCATGTTTGCCAGCTATAACATAGAAATGTATATGCGCAAAAGTTTTTTCCATAACTACCAATTGGAAATAGAACGAAATAAAGCAGACAAATTATTGCTAAATGTATTACCTCAGCCAATTGCTAGTCGTCTCAAACAAAAAACTAGCACCATTGCTGAAAGTTTTACCGATGTAAGTATCCTCTTTGCTGACATTGTTGACTTCACTCATCTTTCAACCAAGATATCTCCTATAGAAATAGTCAATTTACTCAATCAAATATTTTCGGAGTTTGATGAACTAGCTGCACAGCATGGCTTGGAAAAAATTAAGACCATCGGGGATGCTTATATGGTAGCTGGTGGCTTACCCAATCCTCGCATTGACCACGCTGAAGCAATTGCCGAAATGGGTCTAGATATGCAATCAAAAATTGCTCATTTCAGGACCAGGCAAGGGGAACCTTTTATGCTTAGGATTGGCATTAATAGTGGACCAGTAGTTGCTGGGGTGATTGGACTAAGAAAGTTTATCTATGATTTGTGGGGTGATACTGTCAATACAGCTAGCCGTATGGAATCCCAAGGCATACCAGGTAGTATTCAAGTCACAGAAGAAACTTATCAGTTATTGTCGGGCAAATTTATCTTTGAAGAACGGGGAATAATTGATGTTAAGGGTAAGGGTCAAATGAAGACTTATTTGCTCACTGGCAGAAAAAGTTAGTCGTAGCAATTGGGTATCTTAACTCATCAGCCACGGCAGTAGTGCTGTGACACGACTAAAACTGTAGGTTGGGTGGAAGAAGTGAAACCCAACAAAGCGTTACCAGAAGAAAGGCAGAGGGCAGAGGGCAGAAGGCAGAAGGAAAGAATGTAGTTTTTAATACAAAAGTAAGTCCTCTGTGCTCTGCCATAACTCGCTTTACAGAATTTTAGTTTTTTTGAGATGCGATCGCAAAATATCAGGGCTTTCCGTTTATTAAGGAATGTTTCCCAAACAGCATCCGTTGCTCGCTACATTTTGAATTAACTCATCCCTAAAGGAATGGGCTTCCCGCTGCTTTCGGTGAGGAATGTGGGATTACACTACACCAGTATGAAGTCACTGCTCGTCAAGTTCAGCCCTGATGATAGGGTAGCAAACTGTACTGCTGCTTGAGTGCCAGAACCATCAATGTCAAAGGCAAGAGCACCTGTGCTTTGGTTGTAGATGAAGCGCTCATTAGCGTTGGTTGCCGCAGAACCTAGAACAAATTGCGCTGCATCCAAGAAACCCGCTCTTAAACCACCACCAAAACCATTGGCGCGAATTTGCAGCTTGTCGCTCTCGGCCTTGACAAAGTCCACAATATGATCAATTCCCTCGTTGAGGTTATTGAAGGCAAACTTGTCCGCATCAGCACCTCCTATGAGGGTGTCGTTATTGGCACCACCGTAGAGCAAGTCATCCCCAGAACCGCCAGTAAGAGTGTCGTGCCCGCTATGACCAAACATGCGATCGCTGCCAGTACCACCATCCAAATAGTCGTTACCATCACCTCCACTCAGGATATCGTTGCCACCGTTGCCAAAGAGGGAATCATTGCC
This sequence comes from Symploca sp. SIO2C1, assembly GCA_010692635.1. Taxonomy (GTDB): domain Bacteria; phylum Cyanobacteriota; class Cyanobacteriia; order Cyanobacteriales; family Coleofasciculaceae; genus Caldora. Next base: position 7,090 of record JAAHGL010000243.1, read on the forward strand.
TCCTGCTCCCCACAGATAGTTACGAGAGTCGTTGCCGACGATCGAGTTGTTGAGGTTGTTGCCAAAACCGCGATAAGCACTACCCCTTAGTTCTAGGTATTCGAGGTGGTTGCCTAAAGTGTAATTAACCGAGGAATAGACCACATCGATGCCTTGGTTGTTGAACTCAGTTACTCGATCACCGGTACTATCTACCACATAGCTGTCGTTACCAGTCTGACCAAACATACGATCGTTTCCAGTACCACCATCCAAATAGTCGTTATCAGAACCTCCCCTCAGGAGATCGTTGCCACCTCTGCCAAAGAGGGAATCGTTGCCTTGTCCTCCCCACAGATGGTTAGCAGAGTCATTGCCCACGATCGAGTTGTTGAGACTGTTGCCAAAACCCCGATAAGCACTACCCTGTAGTTCTAGGTATTCGAGGTGGTTACCTAAAGTGTAATTAACTGAGGAATAGACTACATCAGTGCCTTGGTTGTTGTACTCAGTTACCCGATCACCGATGCTATCGACCACATAGCTGTCGTTACCGGTGTTACCAAACATGTGATCGCTTCCAGTGCCACCATCTAAATAGTCGTTACCACCACCTCCACTGAGGAGATCGTTACCATCACCTCCACTGAGGATATCGTTGCCACCCCTGCCATAAAGGGAATCATTGCCTCCTGCTCCCCACAGATAGTTACGAGAGTTGTTACCACGGAGCGAGTTGTTGAGACTGTTACCAAAACCGCGATAAGCACTACCCTGTAGTGTGAGGTTTTCGACGTGGTTGCCTAAAGTGTAACTAACTGAGGAATAGACTCGATCGATGCCTTGGTTGTTGAATTCAGTTACCCGATCGCCTGTGCTATCCACTACATAGCTGTCGTTACCGGTGTTACCAAACATGCGATCGCTTCCAGTGCCACCATCTAAATAGTCGTTACCACCACCTCCACTGAGGAGATCGTTACCATCACCTCCACTGAGGAAATCGTTACCACCCCTGCCAAAGAGGGAATCATTGCCTCCTGCTCCCCACAGATAGTTACGAGAGTTGTTACCACGGAGCGAGTTGTTGAGACTGTTACCAAAACCGCGATAAGCACTACCCTGTAGTGTGAGGTTTTCGACGTGGTTGCCTAAAGTGTAACTAACTGAGGAATAGACTCGATCAATGCCTTGGTTGTTGAATTCAGTTACCCGATCACCAATGCTATCGACCACATAGCTGTCGTTACCGGTGTTACCAAACATGCGATCGCTTCCAGTGCCACCATCCAAGTAGTCGTTACCATCACCTCCACTCAGGAAATCGTTGCCACCGTTGCCAAAGAGGGAATCATTGCCTCCTGCTCCCCACAGATAGTTACGAGAGTCGTTGCCAGTGATAATGTCGTTACCACTACCACCTTTAGCATTTTCAATAGTTACGCCGTAGGCAATAGCGAGATTATTCTTAGCATCTCGACTGCTTCGATAAGAACCAATCGAGCTAAAATGACCTGCTCTTAAGTCAATTATTGAGCGACGAGTTTGATTAGATGCGTCAATAGTATCAATCCCACCGCCGTCCCAAATTGTCTCAACAAAGGTCTCATTCCTTTTCCAGTCATAGCGATTATTGCCAGCATTATGACTCCAATGTGCACCATATAGAGCCTGAAGTGCAGCAATGTCATAGAGCATTAATGTTCTGGGTTGCACTCCTCGCATATCTGGATGTGGGTTGTAGGACATGACCGTATATTGATCGTTGTCTTGCCAAGCCCTTAAAGTACGACCGTTTATCCCCTTGTTTCGTTGTTCGCCTTCGTCAGTATATTGGTTGTCTGGATTTCGTCCCATCGTGACATCATTAAACCCTCCAACCGCGTGACCCAACTCATGTAATACAGTTGTATATCCTACGCTACCAGGTCTGAAGTTCTTAGCGTCTCGATCTATGACAACTCTTGCTCCTGAATCATTAGGTCGTGTTGCCAAACCACCAGCCGGTTCCAACTCTCCATCACCGTCAAAATCAAAGAATGTGTCAGCATAGCCTAGTTGAATCGTTCCACCACTGCTACGTTTCTGAAATCGGATGTTTGCGATATCTTCATAGTGTGCCAGTGCTGTACGAATTTGCTTCTGCTGTTCTGTAGAGAATGGAGCGAAGTTTTTGTACAGTTCTTTGCTAAGTCCGTCTGGGCGGCTATTCAAGAAGCTATAGGTAACTGTAGCGCCATTGCCTATGTCGTTCTTGTTGCCTACGGAACCACCATTATTCCAGTGAATTCCATTCTTATGAAGTATAGCTTCGATATAGCTAGCAAGCATATTCTTCGTCTCCCCAAAAACAATTAGAGCTCTTATTTGCTCTTTTTTTATTAAAAATTATTTGTTTTAGATTGAAGATAAATTTTTGATGAAGTGTTTTATTTTATTTATCAAGCTTTGATGAAGAAAAAAATAAAATATATATACAATCGCTAAAATTTTTACACTGTCTATGTTTTAGATCTAATTAAAGGTATTTTGTCTTGGATAACTTGAGTAATTAAAATGCATTTTTGTGCAAATTAAATTGCATATTTAAGTAACTAAGATGCATCTTAATGTAAATCAAATTGCATTTTTGTACACTGAGAAAAGTTTTAAACTCTGGTTGATAAATTTGGGAACCACTATCGATAAAGTGCTAATATCGCTCTAACAGAAGTTTGACTTCTGCATCCAAATCTAAATCCTTCATCCCTTCCCACTCAGCTTTACGAACTGCTAGATAGGCTTGAGCTAGTTCCGTACCCAAAGCATCCAACAGTACCTGATTGTTACTAAGTTGCTCAATTGCCTCCCCTAAATTAGTAGGCAATCTTTCAATCCCCCGTTCACTACGTTCTAATTCCGTCAGAGTGCCAGGATCTACCGTTACTGCTTCTCCCAACTCCAAGCAATGACGGACACCATCCACTCCCGCAGCAATTACTGCTCCTAAAGCTAGGTAAGGATTAGATGAAGGATCTACAGTTTTCAGTTCAAAATGAGTCGGACTAGGTGATTGTGGATTACTCGGCACTCGTACTGCTGCCTCTCGATTATCCATACCCCAACACCTAAAGGCTCCACTCCAACAGTGAGGAACAATCCGTCGGTAGGAGTTGGTACTAGGAGTAGTTAGAGCCATCAGAGATGGGAGGTGATGGAGAATACCAGCAATGAAACGACGAGCAACTTCAGAAAGTTCCCCATCTTCTTCGAGACTGGGTAACAGATTTTGCCCATCCTGCCAGAGGCTAACGTGGAGATGGCAACCATTACCTGCCTTATCCGCAAAGATTTTGGGTAAAAATGAGGCAGTCAAGTTATGCTGAATTGCGATCGCTCGCACAGTTTCCCGAAAGGCAATCTGCTGATCTGCTGCTGGAAGTGCTTGAGTGTAGAGTATGGAGATTTCCTGTTGCCCAGGTCCCGATTCTGGGTAATATTGTTCTACCAGCATCCCTTGTTTCACCAAAGCTTCAGCTAGATCATCAATCACCTGCCTGTGAAGCTCCATTGATAGAGTTGAACCAAACACCGTCTCATCTGCTGGCACAATACCATCAGCTGTACGCCGCAGTAGGTAGAACTCATTTTCAAAAGCGGCGACCACTTCCAACCCTTCACTATCCGCCTCTGCAATCATCCTTTTAAGAAAATTCCGGGGACAGAGATTCCAAGGATAACCATCCTTAACCATATCTCCCAACACACGAGCATGACCAGGGGCATAGGGTAAGGGGGTAAAGGTATCCCAGTCTGGTATCAAGCGTACCA
>JAAHGL010000244.1 GCA_010692635.1 Symploca sp. SIO2C1
GTTGTTTGGAGAAATCCAACTAGGTGGGACTCCATCTAGAGGGAGAGTAGACGTAAGACGGGGTTAACCTGCAATCTACGCCAGTATCCCTGAATCCCACGCGCTTTTAGCCGTGGGAGTGGGTCAAGCACATAACATCATTTTGCCTTCCCAACCCCCCTTAATCCCCCCTGGGTAAGGGGAGAAACTCCTGTCCCTGACAAGGGTAGGTTTTTTACTTTCGGGTTGGGACAAGACAAGCACAACAAGGTAGACAAGGTGACAAGGGAAGAAAACCGTACAATTTTTTGTTCGGTTGTCAAAAATCCAAGACGCTGAAAAGCCCAGTTTTTCCTGAAAAATCTTCCTTGTCTACTTTCCTACTTTCCTCCCTTGTCTCATCTTCAGCGAAATATTAAAAACCTACCCTTGTGAGAACTCCTGTCCTCCCCCTTACTAAGGGGGAGCTAGAGGGGGTCAAGCGTTAAGCTATCTCTAGGTTAAGTTGAAACGAATGGTGCGTAAGTCCTGCCACCTCAAAATCAATCGGCTTATTGACATTGTTCTGATGTTAAAACTTTTAATTAACATTCATTTGGTTGGGTGAAGCTTTCGCCAAACCTAACAGCTTCTACAGCAACCGGATGAGAAAGAAGTAGCCGATGACGGTTAGTCGGGGCGAGTTTATCAATATTTGGGTGAACAGGTTAAATTGCTGGTGAACCCGCCCCTACACCACTCCACAACCTCACGGAGTGAAAAACTTTACTATATATGCTTTTTAGCCGCTTGTACCCCTTCCGGTTACTGAGTCCACGCGGCGGCACACACTACACGAAAACCGAAAGAGTAGTTGAACCTGACGCCCGGATAATCGATGAAGCGATACGCAGAACGGCAGAGTACTGGAATGAAGCCCCACGAACCACCCCGCAACAGCCGATAATTATCATGCCAATTGTCTGCACACCATTCCCATACATTCCCGTGCATATCGTATAGTCCAAAGTCATTGGCTACACCAAAACTTCCAACGGCTGTTGTTCCCCTTCGACTCTTTCCTTTAACCCCATTCCTATAAGTCTCGTTACCGTCATAGTTGGCTAACTTCGGTGTTATCGTCTCGCCGAAGTGAAATGGGGTAGTTGTACCTGCCCGACAAGCATACTCCCACTGTGCTTCGCTAGGCAGACGATAGTTCCGCCCTGTTTTTTGAGCCAAGCGGGAACAGAATTCTACCGCATCGTACCAAGAGATTTGCTCTACAGGTCGGTCTGCTCCTTTGAAATAAGATGGCTCTGGGTCAAGTTCACTATTAACTTGAGGCAGGGCTGCCACCGCTTGCCATTGTGCCTGTGTGACTGAGTATTTGCCCATGAAGAAAGATTTAACTGTTACCTGATGCTGGGGGCTTTCACTGTCTCTATGCCCCTCTTCAGTGTCTGGGGAACCCATGACAAAGCTTCCTTCAGGAATAGCTACCATTTCTAGTTGAACTCCATCCCCCAAGTCTTCCCTAAAGCCCCAAGCTAGTTGCTGACGACGCTTGATAATTAGTTCTGTTTTTCTTCTCAACCAGCCTGTTTGTTTTGACTCGATGGTTGCGACGGAAAATTCAAACAGTTGCAGATCAATTTTTAAAGTTGTGAGATTTACCACCTCAAACTTAAAGGTTTGTAGAGGTGGGAAACCTTCAAGCCTATCTGGTATCTGTCCAGAAAATGCTACAGTCTGTTGCAAATCTTCTGGTAATACCTTCTCTGGAACTGTCAGTTCTACACCCTCTACCGAATAAGAACGTTGTAGTTCTGTGAGATTAACTGTATCGGGCGCTCTTAAGACTCGCTGCACCAACTTGGCATACTCAAGTAAGCTTGGTTCCTCTTTTAACTGGGGTGATAGTTCTTCGGTGATGCGTGTTAGTCGCGCTAATTCTGCCCTGATGCTTCCATTTGCTTGGGCTAATTTACCAGTATCTTGCAACCGTTCGGCAATTTCACGGGCTGCGGCTTTACACGACTCATCCCCCAAATACACCATTGCCGCCCAGCGTTGTGCCTCTAATTCCTGCTGTCGTTGTCCGGGATTAATCCGACTCAGGTAGCTGACATAACTAATCAGAACTTGGGCAACTTCTTGCATTCGCCTTTGCCAAAAAGGCTGATCTTTTATCTCATCTAGCAGATAGGCTCGCACCTGAGTATCCATCGCGTAAAGTTCGTAGCCCACCTGAGAACATAAATCAGATAGCAATAAGTCAACCTCTGCCACCCAAGGAACCTTCTCACCTCGCAAGAATTCATTGCGTAAGTAATTCACCAATTCCGGAGTTAGCACCAGAGGTAGAGCTGCATGATACACCAATAACCGATAAGACTGATCAAAACGCCAAACAAACCGCTCTACAGCTTGCTTGGCTCGTTCGCGTTCTTGTTCTGCATCAGCTACGGTAGTCATAAGTAGGTGGGTGTCGTTTTGAAAAGGCAGAAGGCAGAGGGCAGAGGGCAGAAGGCAAGAAAGAAGGTTGCAAGGTAGAAGGGAATTATAAGTGATTATCCGAACTTGATATGAGATGCTTCATTCCTTCTTACTTGTTACTTTTTACTCACCGTTCGCCCATTTGAAAACGAGTTAGAGAAATTGTCACGAGGGAATGGGGATTCCAGGTTACGGTTAAGTTGCTTGACAAGTTATACAAAATGTGTATGTGGGATTATTTGCGATCGCTTAATCTGGATTTGTTTTGGAAATCGGTGAAATACACTATATATAGCGTATGGCATTTTTTGCTAACCACTAGACAAAATAAGCGAACGGTGAGTTTTTACTTGTTACTTTTTACTTGTTACTTGTTACTTATTCAGCAAACCCTAGATAGGTTGTCCGCGCACAATATCAATAGCATTACTTAATCCATCATTATCCATCTCATACATCGGTATCAAATTAGCAATAATTTCTGCTGAACTGCCAATCCAGCGTTCTTCCGGCATGGGATTCAACCAGGCAATCAGTGTAGTATATCGCTTCAACTTAAATAAAAAACTCGTTGTTGCCCGAATCCTCTCTAACTTACGATATCCCCTGGCTGCTCCTGCATCGCTGACAATCAAGATGCTAGTTTCCCTATCGCAGCTTGCCAAAACAGTTTGCAGCGTAATAGGTTCTGTCAGATAAAGGTCTTCGTAGACAGTGGTAGCAGGTACATTGTGAAAATAGAATACATTCACCTTTTCCGGCTGCATAGCGCTTTCATAACGCGCCGTTTCCACCAAGTCACGGCTGAAGCGATGAAACAGAGTCATGGAACCATTCTGATCTACCAACAATAATAAATGGGCATGGTTCCGTTCTCGTCTGCGGTAGACTGGAGCTAGATAAAATCCTTGCCGAGTTGCCTGTTCAACCGTGGCATCCTCATCCAGCACATCCACTACTCCATCAGCAATCGGACGGCGCAGGTATCGCCAGCTGTAGACCATCGAACGACGAGAAATAGGATAGTATGCCTGTAATGCGGAAGTATCCTCATTTTCCACTGGCGTAAAGGGTGCCCTAACCGGTAAGGATGCCAGTTCTGGTTCCGGTTTAATCTCGGCTGCAACCTCTTGGGGGCGTGGTGATAGGGAGGGTTTATCAGGTTCCTCTACCCGTTCTTGACGAGTCTCAGACTTAGGTTTTGCTGAAGAGGGCTTTTCAGTCTGTTTTGATGTAGAACTAACCCGCAAAGACTTCCAAATATGGTCAAATTGACTTTGCTCTGAACGAGAGTGACACCATAAAATCTTTAATGTCTCTGCTAGTACCTCTGGAGTCTCAGCAAATCCCCCGACAACCGCTTGTCGTGCTGCCAAAAGTTCACCCACACCCAGCTTAAATCCCTTCTGGCGTAGACGAAGAAAAGCACGAGTAACCGAGTCTTGGGGTTCAAAAGCACTCATGAGGCTTTGGCATATTTTTTCCAGTCTTGTTGCAGTTTAAACAATAACTCTCGATAAGGAAGCAATTTATCTTTTTTCAGTTGTTCTGCATTGTAAGGCTTTGGCTCAAAAGTATGAAGAGCCTTGAGCCAATCTAAAAATTCGCTAGTTCCCGGTTTCTTGAACAGTCCCCCTTCATTCCAAATATTCAAGAAACGGTCAATAGCAGTTTTTAGCAAATCAGCAGGGGGTGCTGTTTCCTGGCAAATCTGATAGTGCTTCTCAACAATTTCTTGTAACCGTTTCGGATCATTGGGAAATTCTAAATAATGATACAGGCAGCGCCGCAGAAATGGTGCAGGTAAATTACCTTTTTCTTTATTGCTAGTGATGATAACAATCGGGTTATGGGTAGCTGTAACCGTTTCTCCAGTTTCCTTAATTTTAAATTCCCAAGGCTCATCTAAAACCGTCAGCAAATCATTGGGGAAATCTAAATCAGCCTTATCAATTTCATCAATTAACACGACAGCTGGACATTTTTCTAATTTAAAGGCTTTCCCTAAAGCACCAAATTTACGATAGTGTTTGGGGTTAGCAGGATGGCGATTAACTTGTTTCTCTTCGTCGATTTCTGCTTCATCAACTGACTGATCTGGTGTTACTTTTTGCGTCTGCACATCATGCAACCGGAGGATGGCATCATATTCATAAAGTCCATCCTGAGCCTTAGTCGTCGATCGCACATCCCAACGATAAAGTGGAAGCCCTAATTCATAAGCAACAGCAGAAGCTAAACGGGTTTTACCACATCCGGCGTCTCCCTCTAAGAGTAAAGGTCGCCTGAGATAAATCGCCAAATTCACAGCTTTTTTTAATTCACGAGAAACCACATAGGGTTCTGGTTGCGTTGGTGAATCTTGATGGGGATTTTCAGGTCGATTGTTAGGATTACCTGTAAATTCTAATCGTTGAGATGCAGTCATACTCCAAATTTCCTCTCCAAGATTGAACAAATAGTATCTGGTGTTCCTTCGCTTTCTCGATGAATCTGTAATGCCAATTTTTTACTGTCTCTATTAGATAGTCCTCGAAACTTAATAAGCCACTTATCAATATCATCAACTGTCCAATCTGGAAGTGGCAGTTCAATCGCTTTACAAGGTTCAAATGTATCTTCTTTGCAAAAATAGGTTGATAAAGATGAGCAATCTGGTGTAAGTTTACTTTTGGCAACCAGAGCAAGGATAAATCTAATTTGGCTAAATTCTACAAATGTAGGTCTAAGCTCATTAATTACAGGCTGCCAAAATTCTTTAAAAAACCAATCCAAGAACTTTTCTTGGTCAATAACACTATCTAAATTTTTAACCTCAATAAATATAGTACTTCCTCCACACAGCGATGAGCAAAGTTTTTTTATACTGTTTTTCAAATCTGTCTCTGAATCCAGACCGAAGTAATTTGCCAATCTTTTAGCAAATTCAATTTCATTAAATTCGGAAATTGGTGAATCTAAGTCTATTTCATACTTTCTGTAGTAGCCAATCATCTGTCCTCCAACCTTGCGGTCAGTCACCAGCAAATCTAAAACTTCATTAAGACAATAATTACCTTTCTGTTTTGTACTCCTCTGCAAGAATAAAAGAATGGCTCCGCTAGCATCACCAAATCTACTATTAATTGACCGAGTAATTCTCTTAGCTTCAGAAAAGTCAATTTTTTGAAAGCTCTTTTCTAAATTTAAATGACGTGTATTCGGATTTGAGTTAGGATTAGTTGCCTCTAGCTTGGAAAGCTTTTGGTCTAATTCTTCTATCTCTCCCATGAGACACTCAGCCTGATTAGTTAGTTTCAATTCATCAACATTGCTGAGAACTCCTTCTAGCTGAGATTCAATGGCAGCTAGCTCTTGACTTTTTTGGGTTAAACGTTTCTTATAAAAATCTCTCCGAGTATTACCTCTGTTGGCTATCACAGTCAGTTTCTGTTTTTATAATTGATTTAATTGTTTTTATAATTGATTTATAGCAGTTCTCGCATCTGTGAGGTACAGAGCCAATTCCCAATTCCCAATTCCCAATTCCCAAAAACCAGGATCTTTGTACCTCATCTAAATGAGAAACGCTATAATTTTTGTTCTAATTCTTCTATCTCTCCCATCAGACACTCAGCCTGATTATTTAGCTTTAATTCATCAACACTGCTGAGAACTCCTTCTAACTGAGATTCAATGGCAGCAAGTTCCTGTTGCTTAGCAGCTAGGCGTTTTTTGTAAAACCCGGTTCTTACTTCTGAAGGTACTTCTCTTGAGCTAAATACTCGTTCTTCTTCGTCACCTTCAATCTCCTCAAATTTCGATGACTCCATTGCTTCTGCATTAACAATCTTCAGCAAACGCTGTGCCACAGATAAAAGAATTTTATCCTGTTCATGTTCTGGCATACTATTGAGGGGCTCAGTAGGAGAATTAGCCACTTGAAGCTTACCAAGGGATAATTCCTCTGGTCCATTTTTTGGGTCTGGATATTTAAATTTCGTCTCATTAAATAGACAAGAACGCAGGATAATAGGCAAAATCTTTACCCCTTGCTCCTTTGCCTGTTGCAACAGCACAGGTAATTCACTATTTCGGATATATTTAGAAGCTAGAAACGATTGACTCACCAACAATACCGCTGCTTTGACATCTTGGAGAGTATCTTGAATTTCCTTATGCCACTCATCACCGATTTCTAACCTTTTATCCGACCAAATCTCAGCCTGTTCTTGAAGATTGAGGGGTTCAAGATATTCTAAAAGCCTGTCCAACCAACGCTCACTTGGTTCGGCGCTTTTATTATCTTTATGGGCGTAGCAGATAAAGATGCGCGGTATATGATTTTGTGATGACATTACTTTTGTAATCTTTTCACTGATATAGGGTCAAATCCTCTTCCTTGAGATCTCCTGCCCTCTGCCTCTGAGCTTTGTTTCTTCAGAGCAGCTCCACGGGCAGCGCACCGCCCCCGATGAAGGGAAGAAACAAGCTCAAATTCTCTTCCCTCCTGACTCGGAGACTCGGTGTTTCTTCAGAGATTAGCTATTAGCCATGAGCCATGAGCCATTAGCCATTAACCATTAGCCATTAGCCATTAGCCATTAGCCATTAGCCATGAGCCATTAGCCATTAGCCATTAGCTATTAGCCATTAGCCATTAGCCATGAGCCATTAGCCATTAGCCATGAGCCATTAGCCATTAGCCATTAGCCATTAGCCATTAGCCATGAGCCATTAGCCATGAGCCATTAGCCATGAGCCATTAGCCATTAGCCATGAGCCATTAACCATTAGCTATTAGCCATGAGCCATTAGCCATTAGCCATTAGCTTTTCAGTATTTCTTAAGAGCTTAAACTAACTATTTCCGAGCAATTCGGCAATTACCTGTTGCTCTGCTGGTTCTTGGTTAGGCATACCCCTACGACTATCAGTAATCAGCCAGTCTAGAGCTGCTGCTTGAACATCAATGGCAGCACCAGTTTTGTCAACGCAGTAGCGTCCAAATACTAGCTTATCTACTAAGCGCACCCCTGCTCCAAGACGGGAATATTCAAAAATAACGCTATTTTCTACTGTTGCTCCGCTACAGATCCGACAACTTGGACCAATCATGGCAGGTCCAATGATTTTTGCCCCATCTTCAATATAGGTCATACCACCGATATAAACAGGACCTGTGATATCCACCTTGTCCCAATTCACAGCCACATTCAAACCCGTGTAAATCCCTGGACGAACTTCCTTCCCAGGAATAGCAACATTTTTGATTTCTCCCTGTAAGACACCCCGAACTGCATGCCAGTAATCTGGTACCTTGCCAATATCAACCCACTGGAAATCCATAGGCACGGCATAGAACGGCGCCCCCATTTTCACCAACTTGGGAAATAAATCACCGCCAATGTCATATTCTTGTCCAGATGGTATATAATTTAATACCTCTGGTTCAAAAATATAAATGCCAGTGTTGATATTGGTACTCAGGGCTTCCTCTACTGAGGGTTTTTCTTGGAAGGTTTTAACCTTTCCTTCCTCATCCGTGACGACAACGCCATAGCTAGAGACCTGATTTTTAGGTACAGGCTTGGTTACTATCGTGGCAATTGCCCCTTTTTCTTTATGGAATTTTACAGCGGCAGACAAGTCAAGGTCAATCAGTGCATCACCACAGAGGACAACAAATGTCTCATCGAAAAAGGGATGAAAGTCTTGGATGCGACGCATTCCACCCGCAGAACCAAGAGCCTCTCCCACTAACTGACCATCAACAATGCGACCCTCAAAAGAATAGGCGATCTCGACACCAAATCGCTGTCCGTCGCGGAAATAGTTCTCAATTTCGTTAGCAAGATGACTAACATTAACAACAACTTGGTCAAAACCATGCTGTCGCAGTAGTTCTAGTAAGAACTCCATCACTGGTTTTTGCAGGATGGGAATTAGTGGTTTGGGAATAGTATAAGTGATAGGGCGGACGCGAGTTCCTTTGCCCGCTGCCAGAATCATGGCTTTCATGAATATTTTTTCCTCAGTCTAGGCCAACCTTGTTTGGTTTAGTCATTGAGTCTGATTGTAACCACTCCACCGCTATTGCGCTGGTAGTAGGGTATCTTTAGACTCTGTCCTGATTACTCCCATAAATCACAAAGCTGAGGTTACAAAACGATAGGTTAACAGGAATTTGCCTACTACCGCCTTATAATCAGCTGTGATCAAGTAATAGGAGTTAATCTTTTGGTGGTTCACTCCAGCGAGCGGATGTTTAAGTCTTGGTAAAACTCCTTTTGGGATAACTCAACTTTGGACTGAGCCGACAATAGTAACAGTGCCCAAAAGACACCTACCCGGTCATGTGCCGTTGGTTCAGTTCGCTCAACAGCGCTATTGTCTGAAGCTAAGCCATTCCCCAGGGAATCGGTTTCATCCGTTGCTGTTAGTGATGCCGTCCACCACTCTAGCAACTGATCTAAGTTCAGCCAATCTTTTCCCTCAGATAGTTCTTGCCAATGACGAGAGAGAAATACCTCTAACCTAGTTGCAGTTTCTGTAAGATTTTCATCGTGAGCTAAATGAGCAATCGCTTTTGCTGCTTGACTACGAGAAACGGAGCGAGGACGTCGTTCCCGGGGGCGCAGAGGAGCTTCACCTAGTTGCTCTGCCATCTCCTGCAATTGCTCAATTAGCTCTTGTAGAGTCACCGGGCGTTTCTTGGGAGGAGGAGCGGTAGGGCGACGACGTAGATGGCGCTCCAGATGCTGTGGCAAGCGATTTTCGTCAACAGTATCAAATTCTTCGTCTTCGTTGAATTCCGGTTCTTCAGACTCCTCTAAACGCTCCAAGGTATCAGCTTTGAGTAATACCAACATTGACGCCCACAAAAAAGCCTGCCCGGATTGAGATAAATCCGCATTATGACGCCCTGGTTGAGGCTCTTCGTCTAATGCTAAGGTACTTAAATAGCGGTCAATTACGTCGATCACCTGAACATCCCAAGGATTAATTTCCCCTTGCTGTGCCAGATCAATCAACAGAGCGATCGCTTCAGTAGCTGGTGTTTTCAATCTTCAATTCTTCAATCTTCAATTCTTCAATCTTTGGTCAATCTGCCAAAGCACCTTCTGTCAAAGTTTCTGATGGTGATAAAGCAGGCAACTGTTTTTCTTCCAGCTCTACCTTGTAGTCTTCAACATTTTTCTCTAATTCTTCAATCCGTTTATCTTTAGAGCGTAGCTTGCGATTAGCCCCAAAGGAAACTAACTGCTGCTGTAAACGAACCCAGATGCTAAATACCCAAGCAATGACAGCTCCAAACCACATGGCTAGTAGTAGTTCAATCGCCAAAGGAGCCTTAACTTCAATACCTTGGACAATTTTAATAGTAGTAGGCTGAGTGTTTTGCAAGCTGAATAAACCTACAGCTAAGCACACAGCAAAAATAATCAGAAAGTTAATTTGCCTCATTTGCTTAATCCTTTGCCTTCTATCCGTTCGCCAATTTTAGCAAGAGTGAATTTCAACCGTCTCGGTCTTGGTTACGCTTAACAGCAAAATTATAATCATCGCTTCATAGCAACTATGACCAAATCGCTCTAAAATCCAGACATGGTAGTTATTTCATCATCATTAAAGTAAGCAATAAAATATGAACACAAGCGTAGCAGATTTACGCACTGATTACACTTATGAGGTTTTGAGTGAAACGAATGCTTACTCTAATCCTTTTGAGCAATTTCAAACCTGGTTTAGCCAGGCACTAGAAGCTGGGTTACCGGATCCCAATGCCATGACTCTTGCCACTGCTGGCTCAGATGGTAAGCCTTCTGCTCGAATCGTACTACTGAAAGACTACGATGAGCGAGGTTTTGTGTTTTTTACTAACTACAAAAGTCACAAAGGACAGCAGTTGCTGGAAAATCCTTGGGGGGCTCTCGTATTTTGGTGGGTTCAGTTAGAAAGACAAGTGCGGATTGAAGGAAAGGTTGAGAAGGTTTCAGATGGTGAGTCAGATGCCTATTTTAAGAGCCGTCCTCAAGGCTCTCAGCTGGCGGCTTGTGCTTCTGAGCAAAGTCAAGTAATTGACAATCGTCAAGTGTTAGAGCAAAGATTAGAGCAGCTCCAAGAGGAGTACGAAGGAAAGGAAGTTATCCGTCCCCCTCATTGGGGAGGCTTCCGGGTTATTCCTGTGGAGATTGAGTTTTGGCAAGGACGTCCTAGTAGACTACACGACAGGCTACTCTATCGGCGTAGTGAAGATGGTAGGTGGGAGATGCAGCGCTTATCACCTTAGG
>JAAHGL010000245.1 GCA_010692635.1 Symploca sp. SIO2C1
GCACTTTCATGGGAAATCCCTGGGTAACCTTGGGGAATACAAGTGCTCACCCACGAGGATAAATGCTTCATTCCTTCTTACTTGTTACTTTTTACTTGTTACTTGTTACTTATTCAGCAAACCCTACCTAAAAAGAACTCAGAGGATTACTCCAACGGGCGTGATCACTCCAAGAGCCCCAACTTCTTTAAAAAGTTGGGGCTCTCAACAGATTAAGTTACTATGCTGTACGAACCTGAGACTAAATCACGGTTCCATCAGGAATTACGGCATTTTTCAGTACCACAACAATGCCATTGCGGATCAAAAAGCCCTGTTGTTCACGCTCTGCTTCATCTACTCTGTCTTTGTTGATAATTCTCACATCTCGACCAATGTGAGCATTTTTATCAATGATGGCACGACGAATTGTGGTATCTGCACCAATCCCTAGGGGAACATTATTTACCTGTAAATCGGATTGCTCCTCAGCAAACCGCTTGTAGAAGTCTGCCCCCATGATTAAGCTATCCTCAATAATGCAACCGGATTCAATCCGAGAGCGAATCCCCAATACAGAGTGATTAATACGGCAGTTTTTGAGAATGCAGCCATCTCCAATGATCGATCGGGTTATCTGGCAATCTAACAGCTTGCTGGGAGGCAAATAACGAGCACGAGTGTAGATTGGGGCTTCCCTGTCATAAAAACTAAATGCTGGCTGTGGTTGTTGAGTTAAGGCCAAGTTCGCGTCATAGAAGGCTTCAATCGTCCCAATATCTTCCCAATAACCATTAAATAAGTAGGCTTGAAGGTTATAGTCATTTGCTGACGCTGGGATAATTTCTTTGCCAAAGTCTGTTTGTTCAGGATTGGCTTGCAGCAGCTTAGCCAAAACCTCCTTTTTGAAGACATAAATCCCCATTGAGGCAATGTAAGGATTTTTCTTT
This sequence comes from Symploca sp. SIO2C1, assembly GCA_010692635.1. GTDB lineage: Bacteria > Cyanobacteriota > Cyanobacteriia > Cyanobacteriales > Coleofasciculaceae > Caldora. The sequence goes on from JAAHGL010000245.1 coordinate 930, forward strand.
GCTTGTTCTGCGGTCAGTCCTAGGATAGTAGTATCTACCTGCATTTTTGTGAGGGCATCCCCTGTGGGTTTTTCACTAAAATCAACTACCTTGCCCTTGTCATCAATTTTCATCAAGCCAAAACTGCTGGCCCGTTTCTCATCAATGGGAACCACAGAAAGGGTGATATCTGCTCCAGTCTCTCGATGGCGCTCTACAAACAACCGATAATCCATCCGGTAGAGATGATCTCCTGACAAAATTAGGTATTCATCAACGTCCCAATCCTGTAACATCCACAGATATTGGCGGACAGCGTCTGCCGTACCTTGGAACCAGCTGGGGTTCTCTTTAGTTTGTTGAGCTGCTAGTACCTCCACAAACCCTTCAGCAAATCCAGAGAAGTTGTAGGTACGAGCAATATGGCGATTGAGGGAAGCTGAGTTAAATTGGGTCAGCACATAGATTTTCAGAATATCTGAGTTGATGCAGTTACTGACTGGAATATCAATCAAACGATACTTACCTGCCAAAGGAACCGCTGGTTTAGCTCGCAGTTTAGTCAATGGGTAAAGACGGGTGCCAGCTCCACCCCCCAAAATGATGCCTAAGACTCTTTTCACAAAAAACCTCTTGGATGCCAGTGAACTCTCAAGTATAGTGTCTGATTGTGTGGGGCAGTTTTCAAGAGGCTAGGGCTTTTTTCTTGAATGTAGGGAGTAGGGAGATGGCAGAGATAGGGAGATGAGGAGCTGGGGAAGCTGGGGAGGACAAGGGAAACATTTCCAATTCCCAATTCCCGATTCCCAATTTCCAAACAACAAATGACAAATAACAAACAACAGATAATCAAGCTTGAGGAGCAATCGTGAAGCAATAAGGGAAGCTCTGGTCAGATTGAGGATCCCGAGGGGGAACCACAACTGTTATTTTAGGGTTGCGTTTAGCTATGAGTACTTCTTTATCAAAGATGAACTCGCTGTAATCGGCCAGGTTATCTAGTCCGAGCAAGTTCAAAATAATCTCGGCTGCTAGCCAGGTGGTAATTTTGATACATACCTTTTTCCACTGTGTTTTCATTACTCGTTGTCTGCTGAGGTTGGTGGTTCAGGTCTAGCACTTAGTCTGAGAAGGCATTCCGTAGTCTCAGGTTGATCGCTTAATCCCTTGAGTTGGTCAAATCCCTATTTGCTTAATTCAGTTCTTTAGTCCTGTTTTCTGGATATTATTAAGAAACTTTTCAGGCAAAGGAAAAGAAAGCCCTTTAATTTACTACTGACCTTAAGCTAACTTAAGATTTGTAAAGAATATACCATGGAAAGAGTCTAGTAATGTAAATTTTTGATGAACTCAGGTCACAATCTGGCGTTTTTGAGTTATGGAAACCTAGATTTTGGAGTAAACTCTCTTTCCTTCTGCCCTCTGCCCTGGAGCCTTCTGCCTTCTTTCTTAAAAGAAGTTATCAGCTTTCTTTAGCCAAATGATAAGAAATCAACTAGGTATGAACTATCAGTAGTTGTAGCTTGTCGGAGACCTTCGGGGGATATACTGAGTAAGTAGTGTAGTCGTAAAAAATCTTTATAAAAAGACTGTTGCTCTTGGTGTTGACTCTCAACCGAGCAAAGCTTCTGCGACCACCAACCTTACTCAACCTAGCAGTATTACCTTTGCGCTACTAGTATCCTATGAATCCAGGAATTGACCTCCAAGGAACTTTTATTCAAACCCTCAAAGACTTAGGTATCCCAGCTGGAACAGCTAAAGCCATTTGGATGCCGCTACCGATGTTTCTCATGATTATCGGTGCAACTGTAGGCGTTTTGGTGGTCGTCTGGCTAGAACGGAAGATTTCTGCCGCAGCACAACAGCGAATTGGACCAGAATACGCTGGACCACTGGGTGTTCTTCAACCAGTGGCAGATGGCATCAAACTAGTCTTTAAAGAAGACATTACCCCTGCCAAGGCTGACCCCTTACTGTTCACCCTCGGACCAGTCCTCGTTGTTATCCCTGTTTTCCTGTCTTATTTAATTGTGCCTTTTGGACAGAATTTGGTGATCACAGACGTGGGAACAGGAATATTCTTGTGGATCGCTCTATCGAGCATTCAGCCGATTGGCTTACTGATGTCAGGCTACGCCTCTAACAATAAGTACTCCCTGCTAGGAGGCTTGAGAGCCGCAGCACAATCCATTAGTTATGAGATTCCTTTGGCATTGTCAGTACTGGCAGTTGTGATGATGTCCAACAGTCTCAGCACCATCGACATTGTTCAACAGCAATCAGGCTATGGCATTCTCGGCTGGAACGTTTGGCGTCAACCAGTTGGTTTCCTCATCTTTTGGATAGCTATCCTAGCAGAATGTGAACGATTACCCTTTGATCTTCCTGAAGCCGAAGAAGAACTGGTTGCTGGTTATCAAACCGAATACGCAGGGATGAAATTTGGTTTGTTTTACGTCGGTTCCTACGTTAACTTGGTTCTGTCTGCCCTACTATTTGCTGTTCTCTACCTAGGTGGCTGGGAATTCCCCCTTCCTCTCGACAAATTAGCTGGCTGGCTAGGCGTAAGTGAAACCAGCTCTTGGCTTCAGATAGTCACCGCATCTTTGGGCATAATGATGACTCTGCTCAAAGCTTATTTGCTAATCTTTATTGCGATTCTGCTACGCTGGACAGTCCCCCGTGTGCGCATTGACCAGCTGCTCAATCTGGGATGGAAGTTCCTACTGCCAATTTCTCTGGTTAATCTACTACTGACTGCGGCTCTCAAACTAGCATTTCCCGTAGCTTTTGGTGGTTAGTCAGTGGTCATAGTTTATTGCTAATTGTTAATGGCTAATTGTTAATTGTCAGTAGTAATTTTCCACTAGCCATTAACAAAGGACAAAGAACTTGAAAAACAGAGACAAATAATTATGATGAAGTTCCTCAAACAGGTTGGCGACTACGCCAAAGAAACTGTTCAAGCGGCTCGCTATATTGGTCAAGGTCTATCTGTAACCTTTGACCACATGCAGCGGCGTCCTGTAACAGTACAGTACCCTTATGAAAAACTGATACCTTCTGAGCGGTATCGGGGTCGGATTCACTTTGAGTTCGATAAATGCATTGCTTGCGAAGTCTGTGTTAGAGTTTGCCCAATTAACTTACCGGTAGTGGACTACGAGTTTGACAAAGCTAGCAAGAAGAAAAATCTCAAGCACTACAGCATAGATTTCGGGGTTTGTATCTTTTGTGCTAACTGCATTGAATATTGCCCAACGAACTGTTTATCAGCTACTGAAGAATATGAGCTTTCTTCCTATGATCGCCACGAACTCAACTATGACAATGTGGCTCTAGGACGCTTACCCTATAAAGTTACTCAAGACCCGATGGTTACTCCCTTGAGAGAATTAGCTTACTTGCCAAAAGGTGTTACTGACCCCCACGATTTACCAGCAGGTTCTCAACGTCCTGGTTTGCGTCCAGAGGAAATTGTGAAGCAGAATAATCAATAACATGGACAGCAAAGGAAATAGATTGTGAGGAGATTAAGTAATTGTGAATCTAGCTGAAGCCGTTCAAATTATTTCAGTTGGTCTACTATCAGTAATGATGCTTGGGGCTGCTTTAGGAGTAGTCCTACTTAATAACATTGTCTACTCAGCTTTTTTACTGGGTGGCGTTTTTATCAGCATTTCGGGTTTATACCTTTTGCTCAATGCTGACTTTGTGGCAGCGGCACAAATATTGATTTATGTCGGGGCGGTCAATGTCTTGATTTTGTTTGCCATCATGCTAGTGAACAAGCGACAAGATTTTACTCCTGTGGCGAACAGCTGGATTCGGAAAGTTTCAACAGGGTTAGTTTGTGTCGGTTTGTTTGCCCTTCTCGGAACCATGGTACTGGCGACAAGTTGGTCTACCTATAGTGGAGCTGCTGTTGTTGGCCAGAGCTCTGTTACAGAGATTGGTATGCATTTTTTCACTGACTTTTTGCTACCTTTTGAGTTAGCCTCTGTGCTGTTGTTGATGGCAATGGTGGGGGCAATTATCCTGGCACGTAGGGATTACATTCCTGAGGACTTGATTTCTACAGATACTGAAATCACAACAGCTTCAACTCTACCAGAACGCGCCAGTGTTCGTGAGTTAGCTTCAGTAGCTGGTGATGGCAGCAAATTGCCACGTTAAGGAGTTCTATTGTCTAATCTACCGGCACTTTTAGGTAGATCAGACCAAATTAGAGCAATCCTGTTTTTTGTTAATAATTCTGAGCAAATTCATGCAACTTCAGTACTTCTTACTTCTAGCTGCTGCCTTATTCTGTATTGGTATTTATGGCTTAATTACCAGCCGCAATGCTGTGCGAGTTCTGATGTCGATTGAGCTAATGCTAAATGCGGTAAACCTGAATTTAATGGGTTTTTCCAACTTTATGGATCCAGTAGAGATTAAAGGTCAGGTTTTTACCGTATTTGTCATTACTGTAGCAGCAGCAGAGGCAGCAGTAGGTTTAGCAATTGTACTAGCGATTTATCGCAACCGTGATACGGTAGATATGGAGCAATTTAATCTTCTAAAGTGGTAAGTTTTCTACCAAAATTGCTTTAATTTTGTCGTAATTGTAGAGAAGAATGCCCGCCAGTTTGGTGGGCGTTTTGATTATAATTTTTCAGGAGTAGATGATAGAGAACTTCAGATCATACCAAATCCGGTTATTATGGGGTACTTATCAAAATCCCCAAATCTTTTCCAGACAAAGGCTTTGATTTTTTTTAATAGACCCTTGGTAAAGCGGATTTGGTATCACTTCACAAAATGGAGAATAAATAAAGCGATCGCTTGTAGTCAAACGACCGGAAAAAAACAATCGAAGAGGCGTTTCTGCCCATCAACTTGATAACGCCGATAGATATAGCCGTCACCAGTATCATTGAACTCCAGATCATGTGGTATGTAGTGAAGTCCGATAGACAATCGCTCTTCAGTATTCGACTGATTGACTCCTGAGCCATGCCAGGTTGCGCCTGAGTGTATGGCAATAGAGCCAGCCGGTAGATCAAGTAGGTGGGGCTTCACATTCATAATTCCTAAATTTGCCGCTGCCTTGCGCACGGGCGCACGATAATCTTTTGGAGCATGAAACTGGCTTGGTGGTGTAGACCATGGCCATTTGTGCGACCCTGGTATAGCAACCGCCACAACGGTTAGGACACTAGGTTTAGCTCGAAATAATAAACGACGTTAATCTGATGTCCTAATGACCCTGGCGGTTGCTATAGTTCAAAAACCTTGCACCGCAAGTGGAAAATCCCTAAAACCTAATACCTAAAACCTAACACCTAAAACCTAACACCTATGGAACCCGAAAATTACGACTTATACAGCAAGCCCTAAGTAGTTTAAATGCGTGTTAGCTTATCCTTTCCTCCAAACATATAAGGCTTAATGAGCAAACTAACTCCAATTGCCCAAGCCATGGAAATCACCCAACCTGCTAAAACATCACTGGGATAGTGAACACCCAAGTATAGCCTAGTCCAGCCAGTCCCTAAGACAAGCAAAACTCCAACTATTAGAACTAGCCAACGCCATTTGCTCTCCCAAGTCAGAATTACTAAAGCTGCTACCAGCACCATAACGTAGATAGCATGTCCGCTGGGAAAGGAGTAGCTAGACTCTGGAGCAGGAGACTCCCACAAATGGGGACGTGCTCTGTGACGTTCTCCCACCGTTAACCCTTGCGGGTATAACGGGGGCTTCTAAAATAGAGACAGTTAAACCCATTCTCTAATCAGAAGTTCGCGCTTCCCAGGCTGTCTATCGACACTCACCTCCACGCGCAGGCAAGATGAGTCCCACCTCGCTTAATGCTCGGTCTAAAATATTCCGAGCTGCATTCTCATCTCTGTCTAAGGTTGTGCCACATTTGTGACATTCATGTAACCGAACAGACAAAGTTTTCGGCACTTTCACTCCACAGTTTGAGCAATTTTGTGATGTGCCGTGAGGATTCACTGCAACCACTCGGACACCGCGTTTTACCGCCACTGCCTCCAAGTGAGTAATGAATTTACCCCAAGCTGCATCCAAAATTGACTTGCTCAACCTGGTACGAGCTAAGCCCTTGATATTTAAGTCTTCTACAGCAATCAAGTCATATTGTTTAACCAGTTTGTGAGCTGTGTTGTAATGGAAGTTTTCTCTGATTCTACCTATACGCTGATGAATTCTGGCAATGAAGTTTTTCTGTTTTTCGGCTCGTTTTGAACCAGCTTCTTTACGCGCTAATTTGCGCTGCTGACGAGCTAGATGAGATTGAGTTTTACGATAGGTTTGCTGAATCGGAACCGTCTCACCATATGATGTGGTGAGAAAATCCTTTAGCCCTACATCAACACCAACAGCACTTTTTACTTCATCTAATGGTATGGATTCAGGCACAGTTTCATCCTGCATAGAAATGCAACAGTACCAGCCATCAGCTTTATGAACTATGGTGCAAGTTTTGAGAGTAAAACCATCTGGAATAGGGCGATGCATGATTACAGGCATCTCCCCTATCTTTGATAGTTTCAGTATCCCATTATTCATGTGCGCACCAGCTCGTTTACAGTTAACTCTGGGGTAAACAAATGAGCGAAGTTGACCTGCTTTTTTGAACCGTGGGCGTCCACCACGTTTGCCAGACTTATCCGGAATTAGCCAGCGCTCCCAAGCCTTGTTTAATCGTTGCAGATTTACTTGGTTTAATTCTGACCAGATGTTTTTGTAATCCGGAAAAAGTTTCTTTGTTTCTTTGAGAGCCGATTGTTGAGTGTAGTAGTTAACTTTTTCTGATATTTCCCCAATCGGCTCAGAAATCAGACTACAACGGTCAATTTGACACCGGGTTCTTCTCAACCAATCTAACCTCTGACCGAGTGCGTCATTCCAATGCCTCCGAAGCAGCTCTAAGGTGTAGAACATGATTGCTTCTTGTTCGGCACTAGGCTTAATTCGGTAACAGTAGGTTAGAATCATAGTTATAATTATACAACTTACCGCCTGATATGACAATAGCTTATGACAAGGGATTTAGGTCTGTATACTTGCTTACTGCCGATATAGTATTTGTAACCAAGTACCGCAAGAAGGTAATCAACAAAGACATCCATCAACGACTTGCTACTATCTTTGCTGAAGCTTGCTCAAAATGGGAATCTTCCTTGCTAGAGTTTAATGGAGAAACAGACCATGTACACTTAATAATTCGTTATCACCCGCAAGTTCAACTAAGCAAGTTTATCGCTAACCTAAAAACGGTTTCCAGCCGCTTAATTCGTAAAGAGTTCGATGATTATTTGAGCAAGGTTTACCAAAAGCCAGTATTCTGGACTGGCTCGTACTTTGTTGCTAGTTGTGGGGGCGTAACAGTCGAGCAGCTTAAAAAGTATGTCGAGCAACAAGCAACCCCGAAATGATGATTCGCTCCGCTCAATTTCTTTGTCGGTCAGCATTCCCCGCCCGTTAAGCCTATGCGGCTATAACGGGTGACCCCTGCCGACATTAAGTTGGATCAAAGACTTCCCTGTGGTTTTAATAACAATGCTACCAAGGATCGTAATCAACCAATAGGCTAGTGATCGCCAAGAGCTTTGTTTTAACAAAACTAGCACCGTCACTATTGCCAGGGGCAACACAGTCGAGCTAAACTTGGTCAGCGTCTTGGCAATAGCATCCAATTGTGGGTTAGCTGTTGCCTGAATTGTCCACAAAATCGTTTCATCCCCCAGGATACCGCCCGGTTTCCCCCACACTTGATAAGTAAGTAAGCCAAAAATCAGTAAAGGTAAAACCACTCCTAAGAGTACACAGCGCCAATTATTATTCATCACGGTACAACTACATAAGCCAATTCTTTATCTTCAGCTCTCTTCTGCCAAACTATAGTTCGGTAGACAAAGGCTGCAACCTCCCCTCTAGTAACATGAGCACGGGGACGTAATTGACGGAGGTTGGGATAATTAACCACAATCTCACCATCTGTAGCTTTTGTGATCGCTTTTAGGGCCCAATCGGGAATAGCACTAGCATCATCGTAGTAGATTTCCAAATGATTGATTTGGTGCTTGCTTTCAATCAGGGATGCTAATGATACCAATGCTTCTAAGCGACTGAGGGGAGCTTCTGGTCTAAAGGTTTGATCGGGAAATCCTGACATCATCCCTCTAGTCGTCACAAATTTTACCGCATTTGCAAACCAGTCTTCTCGTTGCACATCAATAAATTGTTGTGTTTCCCTGGTTACTGGCTGCTCAGTAAAAGCTTTGGCAACAATTGCGGCAAACTCGGCTCGATTGATGGACTCATCGGGAAGGAAGGTATTGTCCTTATAACCTTCAAGGATACCTAAGTGTTTTAGCTCAGCTAACATCCCCTCAGCAAAATAGTCTTCCGTATCTCTGAATGACTCTTGATTTATGAATGCCTCTTGATTTATGAATGCCTCTTCATTGTTTGGTAGCTCTAAATTCTGCAGATAGTCTACCGTGACTGGATGGTTTTCATTGAGCCAGAAGTAATCTTTGAACAAATCGAATGTTGAGGAATTGTGAGGCTTTTGATTAATCAGGACATCATGTAAACACCAATGAGCACCAGAGTTACATCCCGATGAGTTACCGTCAATCCTAATCACTGCCGATTTTGGGGCATACACCTGAGCCAGCTGTTCCATTTCTAGGGCATTTGCTGAGCGACCTAACCTCCCATCTACATAAACACAGTACATGGCAGCCAGTTGGTTAACAATGGTTTGACTCAAACCAGTAGTACCACCATCGAGATTGTAATAGATTATTTTCCCAGCCGTTTGACCTTGATCTTTGCCTGACTCATACAATTGTTGTAACAACTCATGGGCGACATAGGAGCCACTGGAATGAGCAACGATAATACAACGTTGAGCACTTTCAGCAATTTCTAATAGATGATTACCAAGAGCGCTGTTGGCAATTTCCAAGGAAGTATATTCAGGATCCCTTGGTCCTTTAACTGAATAAAGGTGACGAATTCCTAGTTCGGCAAGGCGAGCACGGTATAACTCTGTTATCCACTTTTGTGCCCAACTTTGTCGAACAGTCCAACCAGCATAACCGATGAAGATATCATTTCCCACAGAGTTACCTGTATTGAGATAAGACACACCAAAACCCAGCTCACCCCAAGAGCTATCGATTATTTTTTGGCGCTTTGGTTGTAATGTTAGCGATTTCATTCGCGCTGCACTAGTTACCAACATATTTAACTGTAGGTTGGGTGAAACGAAGTGAAGCCCAACATTCGTGTTACTGGCGTTGGGTTTCGCTATCGCGACCCTCAACTTACCTATTCAATCATTTTAGCTGTCCTACTATTATTTTGTGATATTATATTTTTACAATAGGTAAAGTGTGCGCACATATATAAAGTACTACTCTTGATATCAAGTCTGCCTCAGCATTTAAACTTCGATGCTTGTTGAGTGTCCTTGTCTACTTGTATACTTTCCTTCCTTGTCTTATTTTGACCGAAGTATTAAAAACCTACCCTTGTGAGGGTTGACCCCCTCTAGCTCCCCCTTAGTAAGCTATCCATTAGGCAAAAGTAGTCGAAACGGTGATAGAGACTACGATTTAGGTAAGTATTGGGAGAGGAGTGGTCAGAGTCATGATTAGACTAGAGTGCGATCAGCTACGCTGGTGTCGAAGGCAATCGCAAAACCACAGATGCGATCATAAAACCGCAGATGTGATCGTAAAA
>JAAHGL010000246.1 GCA_010692635.1 Symploca sp. SIO2C1
TGAGCTAAAAGTAAGCAGATTTTTAAGAGCTACTTTCACTTCAATTAATTGCCTCAAAGAGTTGCGCAGCAAGCGATAGTACACTCTTTACTTATTACTTATTACTTATTACTTATTACTTCAAAACTAGAAAATTACGACTTATTCAGCAAGCCCTAAGTATTCTACCGAACTTGATATTACTATCAGTTAGCGATCGCACCTCCTATATCATGCCGGAAATGCGATGCCCCCTCACTCAAAAAATTGCGATCGCTAAAACCAACCAAATATCGAATCGCGATCGCAGGTATTCACATCCTACCTCTTCAAGATGGGTACAATATGAGAATATCAACCCTGTAGAAGTTAGCATACCCCTTAACCTATTCCTGTAGAAAAAATGTCTATCTCACAAGTAAGTACAGAGCATATTGCTATAGATCCTGACTATTGTTGTGGAAAACCTCGCATTGCTGGCACGAGAATGCCTGTAGCTACAATTGCACAAATGTATTTGGAGATGGGGGAATCTTTAGAAGCAATTGTGTCTGAATATAATTTATCTCAGGCAGCAGTTTATGCAGCAATGGCATATTATTATGATCATCGAGAAGAAATTGACCGCCATACAGCAGAAAGTGAGGCGTTAGTGCAACAAATGAGGCGTAATAGTCCTCCTTCTCCTCTAGCATCAAGATTGAGGGCAATTCAGGGTGAGTAGTCAGATTCGATCCCAACCTTACTAAACTAATTGATGGACTATATCCATGCAGGCTATCAAAGTCGGAACATCTCCACTTCCTAACAAGATAATGACTTCAGTATCTAACCCATATCATCACCTCAGCCAAAAAGCTGATAGTTGATAGCTAATCATCAGAAGTGGGTGTGGGCAGTCCAAGAGAGTGTTCCAAAAGCCAGATGGCAGCCGAAGGCTATATATGGGGGCACACTTTCCCCATTATAAAATAAATACCAGAAAATAATCGTAAACGCAACTAACCTAGCCAAGAATATTTCTTTTATACCATTCTCAATCGCCCCCACATATCGACTTTCGGCAAAGATGCAGGGCGAGTTTTGAGCAAAAGTTTTTGGTAAAATGAGCTAAATTTTCAAGCTTACCCGCCCCGGTGAGCGAAATTATGCGTGGGATTTCTAGCTAAGTATCCAAAAAACTTCCCACACCTCCGAGACTCCCCACACCTTTTTTCGCTCACCCAACCGCCCCTACATTTGATAGTAAAAAGTCAGCTTACTCAAGAGCATCTAAATCTAAAGCTTTTGAGCCACCTCGCTCTAACTGAACTAAAAGTTTACTCAACTGAGACCAAACTAGTGAACCGATCAATAAGGTTAAGGATATAGATAGACTATAAGAGAGCCAGCTAGGTAAGAAAAAAGCCTCCAACCCACCATCAAGGAAGAGACAAATTCCCACTGCCATGCCCAAAAATGGTAGGGCTAACTGAAATCCTTGCATTTGAGCCAGATGACGAGTAGAGCGGTTTTTGGACCATTCTTTTACCTTTTGCTTGAGGGTCGCTTCAAAAGCTGCACCACATGTTATACCCACAAACAAACCGATAACTATCAAAAAATATGGTGGCTCTGGCAAGTAATAATACATGATTGAGAATTGAAAATTGAAAATTATTTTCAGTTTACTGCAACATGGCTACACCACCCTCTGTGGATATTTCACTCAAAGCACTCAGTGCTACATTAAATAAACGTCCTGGCTTCAAGTCATCTTTGACTAATTCCCACAGACGTTGGACTTCTTCTGTATGGAGTCGGTCATCTTCTGTTAAAGCCAACACCAATTGACGCCGCAAGAATTGACCTTCATTGGATAGTAGATACTGTAAGCCTAGTTGAGCCGTTGGTAACAAATCGAATTTTTGGTCAGAGCGAGCGATCGCAATCATATTCTCTAACCGCTCCCACTGAAATTTACCATCTTTGAACAAGACTTCTAACAAACGCCGTCGCATTTGCGGGGACTCACCATTGAGGAGACGCTGCGCTACATAGGGGTAGGAGACTTCGACGATTTTGAAATTAGCATTCAAGCTTAGTGCTAAGCCTTCCTGAGTTACTAAAGAACGGATAATTAGGGCAAATTTTGCTGGTACCCGGAAGGGATAATCATACATCAACTCCGAGAATTTATCGGTAATTGTCTTGAAGTTGAAGTTACCAACACTTTCACCAATTGCTTGTCCTAATACCGCTTCTAGAGCCGGAATAATTGGTCGAATATCTGTCTGGGCACTCAAAAAACCAAGTTTGACAAAACTAGCTGCTAGGGTTTGGTAGTCTTTATTTATCAAGTAAACTACGGAACTAGCGATCGTTTCTTTGGTATATTCTTCCAGCTGATCCATCATGCCGAAGTCAATATAAGCCATGCGTCCATCCGGTAAGGCAAATAAATTACCTGGATGGGGATCAGCGTGGAAAAAGCCATGCTCCAGCAGCTGACGCAAACCAGAGGTAACGCCAATTTTAATCAAAGCGTCAAGCTCTAATCCAGCAGCACGAATCTTAGCGGTATCTGTTAACTTGAACCCATTAATCCATTCTAAAGTTAGGACGCAGACAGTCGTGTAGCGCCAGTAAATCAACGGCACTTTGACGGTGGGGTCATCACTGAAGTTGCTGGCAAATTTTTCGGCGTTGCGTCCCTCATTAAGATAGTCAACTTCCTCGAATAACTTCGTGCCAAATTCATCAACAATTAAAGTTAGGTCATGTCCCAGATTCAGGGGTAACCAAGGAGAAAGCCAGGTAGCTGCCCAACGCATTAAGTAAAGATCCAGGGTAAGCACCGGCAGTAAGTTAGGGCGCTGTACCTTGACGGCAACTTCTTCGCCACTATGGAGAACAGCTCGGTAAACTTGACCAAGACTAGCAGCAGCAACCGGATTGGGGGAAATTTGGCTATATAATTCTTCTATGGGTCTTCCCAACTCCCTTTCTATGATCTCAAAAGCGATCGCGTTATCAAAGGGAGGTAGTTGATCTTGTAATTTAATTAGTTCATCTAAAAAATCCTGCCGAATTAAGTCGGGGCGAGTTGAGAGTGCTTGTCCTACCTTGATAAAAGTTGGACCAAGGCGAGTGAGAATTTCCCGCAGCTGTGTAGCGCGTTTAAATTTCTTTTCCTCAGCTCGACGGAGCCATTCGTCCAATTTTAGACTGAAAATGAATCCAGCAAAGAACCAGATAATTGTCAAGGCACGCCAGATAGCTCTCCAAGGTCCGCGGCGGTAGTCTTGTTGGATAACTTTGGCATCATAGCGCCTAGGTCTTTCCCTGAGCTGCTGATGGGGATAAATATCAGGATAAATAAGTTGCTGCTGACTCACGCTGACTATTTTCCTCTCAAATTAAAGATTTTGTTGAATTGTTATCTTATTTTTTTAATAATAGTATATAAAAATATACTTTTGTTGATTTTTGTGCTCCCCCATCTCCCCAGCTCCCCCATCTCCCCCTAATTCCCCTGACTTAGGTTACTTAGACTTAGCTTCCAAGTTTTCTACACGGCTTTTTAGTTCCTGATTTTCCTTTTTGAGTTGGTCTAGTTCTTCTCGCAGCTTTTTCACTGCCTTGTCAGAGCCTATGTTCTTTTGTACTCTCTGCACAGCTTCTTCTGCAAGGCGACGAACTCGTCCATCGGGAGTTTGCTCACTAAGCGATCGCAAAACGCCAATTGCTTTGGCTGTCTCCATTTGCCCCAAGGCTGAAACTACTGCTACTTGAGTCAAGAAAAAGGTTTCTCGGGAAAGTTCTTCTAATTGCTCCAGAATCCAGTCAATCTTGTTCGGTGTCTGACCGGTGGAAATTGCTCCTAATGCCCGAATAGCAGGTAGCCGTAAAGCTTGGGGGATACCGTTCCTGGTGTAATCCCAAATTACATCCACTGCTATGGCTGATGACTTCATCTGACTCAAGCCACTAATAGCACCTCCACGGACAACTTCATTCCAGCCAGCTCTTTCTTTGAGAACCTGAATGAGCAACTCGAGAACTTCCTGCTCCTTCTCTTTGAGGTTGGCTGACACCATTCCTCCTAATGCCCTAGCAGCAGATGCTTCTGTGTAGTAACTAGCATCACCTACCTCTAATAAGTGCTTAAGTACATCATAGCTTTCTGGGGTTTTTATTTTTCCCAAAACTGCCACTACAGAGCGACGAACACGAGCATCTTGATCTTGTAAACCAGTAATTAAAGCTGCTACAGATTGGTCAAGTTTCACCTTACCTAGTTGTTTGGCTACTTCTGCTCGAACACCCCAGAAGGAATCACTGGTAAGAGCCTCAGCTAAAGCATTCACTGCTTCTAAACCCCCCTTCTTCGCTAATGCCTGGGCTGCATAAATGCGGGAGATGGGGTCAGGGTCGTGTTTTAGCTGAGCTTTCAGTTCTGGTGTAGGGTATTCTAGAGAAACAGTTTTCAGGTAGTTATTGCCAGCATCGAAGCTGATGAAGTCGGGCTTTTTCTCTAAGGGGAAGTAAAAACTCTGTCCTTGCTCATGGATTTTGACGGTGAGAGTATTTAACTCAGGACTATTGCTATTCTCTCCGATATAACCAAAGGCAATGGGAATTTTCAACTCAAATAGTTCACTTTCACTATTTTTTTTGTCTGCTTTTGCCTGAGTCTGGGTAACTGTTACTTTCGCTAACTGACTATCAGCATCCCAGGAATAGGTAACTTTATAGTCAGGATGACCACCCCGGAAAACGTACTGGTCAAACAGAAATAGTAGGTTACGACCGGTTGCTTTTTCAATTGCCCGTAACAGATCGATGGTTTCTACTGTTTTGTGAGCATTGTCGTGCACAAAGGTTTGAATTGCCTGCCAAAACAAATCATCCCCCAACTCTGCCCGAATCATGTGGTAAACACAAGCCCCTTTTTCGTACAGGTGTCGGTCATAAAGTTCGATCGCTTCCCGATAGACGTGGGTGACCATCGGACGGCGGTAACGGGAACTGTCTTCTGATAGGTAGCTCCGTGCCTCATTCAGCAGGTAGTAGGCAGCATCATCTTTACCATACTCTTGTTCTGTCCAAAATACTTCTGTATAGGAAGCCATTCCTTCCTTAATCCAAGCATGGGACCAATGTTTGATTACGACTAAATCCCCAAACCACTGGTGAGCGAGTTCATGAACAACTAAGCTTTCAGTGCGTTGGTTATCTAGAGATGCCCTTTCATCCAGCAAGCACCGGTCAGTAAGCAGGGTGGTGGAGGTATTTTCCATGCCACCAAAGATAAAGTCATCAACGCAGACTTGGGCGTATTTCGGATAAGGATAGGGATAGCCAAACTTCTCACTGAGGAACTCCATCATTTGAGGAGTTTTCCCCATGCTGCGGCGGGCGTCTGCTTCCCTTCCCTTTTCTACATGGTAGGTTACTGGTTTGCCTTGCCAGTTGTCTTGAATTTCAGCAAAGTCCCCCACCGCTAGGGTCATAAGGTAAGTAGGATGAACCTGTTGTTGCAACCAGTGATAAATCTTGTCATCCCCTTCTTCTGTCGTCGAAATCAGTTCGCCATTGGAAATTGCCAGTAAAGATTTTGGTACTTTAACTCGGATTTCCGATGTTGCCAACTGACCAGGGTAATCGAAGCAAGGAAACCAGAAGCGAGAGTCTTCATCTTCTCCCTGAGTCCAGACTTGGGTAGATTTGTGGGGATAATGTTGATCTGGTGTAATGAAGTAAAGACCCCGTTGAGGTTGTTCTACACCGTAAGCGATCGCAACTTTAATGTCTTTACCTGCCTCAGTGGGGGTTTGCAACTGGATGTGTAGTTGTTCGCTGTCATAGTCGAAGGATTGAGGGGTTCCATCAACCTCTACCTGCTTAATGTTCAGGTTAACAGCATCCAGCAAGAGGTGGTTGATGTCATTGCGTATTGGTTCCAGGGTAATAGTACAAGTACCGTGAAAACTTTGCTTGGGAATATCCAGGGCTAAATCCAGGAAAATATGCTTTACTTGTCCAGGACGATCCGGGTTGTAGTGGGGTCTTGCTCCGGGTAACTCAAAAGACTTATGACTATTATTTTCGGTATCAAAATATGATTGCGACATTCGTTAACCTATAAAACTGAGGGTATGATTTATTCCAGGTTAGCGCGTTTGCTTGGTGCTTCCCAGTATTGAGAAGAGTTGTGATTGAGATTTTAATGTAACATCAACAAATATGAATCCACTCACTCAGGCAGAAAAAGAAGCCATTCAATATACAGCCTATATAACTATTGCTGCTTTAGCGAAGAATACCAGTATCCCTTACTGTCGGGAAATTATTCAAAATATAATCGCTGAAAACAAAGCAGATTTGGTGGAAATAAATAGCTCTTCAAGTCTGCACTACTTAGTCGAATTGAGATACAAGACTAGCGAAAAAATTATCAGAGAGGGAGAGTATCAACAGGTCATTGAACTGGGGGCTGGTCTGACGCCACATGCTCTTAATCTCCAGCAGACAGTGACCAATTATATTGAAGTCGATTTAGCAGAAAACTCTCATCTTAAGCGCAGAATAGTTCAAAAATTAGAGCCTAGCTTAACAGTTCATTATGTAGCGGGGGATATTTTTGCCAGTAGCACTTGGTCAAAATTGAAAGGCTTGGTAAAACCAGGTGTACCGGTGGCGATTTTTGCCGAAGGATTTCTTATTTACTCCTCTCAAGAACAACGACAATTTTTAGGAGAGCAGATTCGGGAGATTCTTGCTGACAACGGCGGGATGTTTTTCATGGAAGACTCTTTGCGATTTCATCCAGAAGTTCAAGAGATACCGAAAATCAAAAATTTTACAATAGCTCTAAGCAACAGGAGTAAAAACACCAATTATTCAAAATCAATTACCCAAGAAGATTTAACGAAAGAATGGCACGATATGGGGCTTATAGTGAAGAGAAGAGAACCGGACAAGAAGCTGGAGACAGCCTATAGTAGAGAAGATGAAGAAGTATTAGATACATTGAAGCACTGGCTTCTATTTGCCCGTTCAACTTGTTGATGGGTTCTAGGTAGTACTCAAAAAATACAATCAGCCATGTTGACTCGCCTCTTGTCCTCGAAGAATGTGCCAGTAATGGCGTATTGGCAAAGGAAAATCGTTATTGTTGCTATGATGATTTTCTCAGTATCTTGCCATTCCATAACCACAAAAGCAGCTCATACCTGTGAAGATTTTCTGGCAATGTGGGGAGAAAAACCAGCAGAGTTAGAGTTTACTAACTGCAAAAGAGTTGAATTGCCACCAGGTGAAGGATTAGTTTCTTCCTATGTTGTGAAAGGTTCGGATGCAGCAGAGGTTGAGAAATTGCTGCAAAGAAAATTTGGTATGGCTCCACTTAAATTCTTATGTTGTGGTTGGGAGCCTATTCTTGTCGTAGGAGAGGACAATACTTCTGGTAATGGGAGTTATGTAGACAAGGATGGCTATAGTTTTGAAGTAACTATGCATTCAGAAGAAACCTTATTAAATGACCGCAAAGATTGGCCAAAGATTCCTGAGTTTCATGTTCGTGTTACGAAGTATTGGGGAATTTGACTTGATCGCCATTACCCTTTTGAGCTATTTTTGGGTTCAATTCTTCCCTACCCCCTCAACCCTACACTCCAAACCCTGCCTAATTTTCAGTTACATTATGACCCCCTGAGTAGCAGAGGAGGGGAAATACAATTTTTTACATCAATGGTGATTATTGATTCGGATCTCGACTATACCAATTCCAGTCTTTGATATCTGCTTCAAACCCTGATACATAAAGCTTATTCTTAATAGCAGAGTCAGGTAATTTCTCCAAGGGAAAATAGGGATGAAACTCTTGATATTCCGGAAAAGGTTGATTTGAAATAGCATTATAGTGGCAATGCATCAGAATTCTTGTATCATCAGTTTTATTCTGCTGAGAACCATGTATTGTATTGGCATGAAAAAATATAGCATCACCAGGAGCCATCTCACAATTAATCAGTTCTAACCGTTCTAAAATTTTGTCCATACGATGAGGATCACACATGTGAGAATTACCTACATCAACATGGTTAATACGCCCTAGAAAATGAGATTTTTTTATAACTTGAAGACATCCGTTATCTTTAGTGTTTTCTGTGATAGCAATAGTGCACGTTACTATTGGATCTGCGAAGAAAAATCCTTCGTTGTACCAAGAATAGAAGCCCTGATGCCAATCAACACAACTTTGATCATGAGGAGGTTTTTGAACAATTTTGGAATGTAAATGATAACATTCCTCACCTGCAATCTCTTCAGCAGCTTCAACCATTCGAGCAGTTCTGGTTACAATGCTCACAAGACTGTCATTTAAACCATTCCAAAGAGAAGCATGCCAAGTTTTTCCCTGATGATCGATAATAGTTCTAAGGGACTTTGTCAGATTTGGATCCTCTTGACAAACTGATTGAACCTGCATCATTTCATCACGGTCAAATAGTCCGTGAACAATGACATATCCATCTTCACGATAATGAGTCATTTCCGATTGAGTTAAGGATCGGGTTGCTTTCAACTCTGTTTTAAGTTCTGGCATTTCTATTTGATTCATTCTCACCTCTCCATTAATTAAACTAAATTGATAGATTATGCAAAAGGTTTATCAAGTTTAGATGAAACCATGAATTATTTTGCTGCCGTTAATTATACTCCATCCATCCGAGCACTACTATCAATTATCCTCACTTTACCAATTCCTGGAGTGCTGACAATTAGCGATCGCCTTCGGCGCCTGAGCAAAGCTCAGATCGTGCATAGGCTCACCACGAAGGTATCTGCTCAAGGCAGCCGAGCAGTGAAGTGATCGCATCCTAACTCACATTTTCAGAATTCTGTCAATGCGAAACTCCTATCAGCTTCCCTTGGAGCCTTCTGCCTTCTGCCCTCTGACTTGAAAATAGACGCGGGGACGCGGAGAGAGGGATTTTCATGCATGGTGGTGAAAAAAATTTTTTCATCGGGACTGCCTTGTTTCTCGAGAGCACCAGAAAATCTCATTAGTTTTATCCTTATTGGAGAAATAGTTGACTATGCAACTTTTACCCTACGATACTTTTAGCATTCAAACCCCAAAACCCCTCTCAGATGTCATTGAACAACTAAAAATTAACATCGAAGCTCCAAAGGCATTTCGATGGAGCTTTTCTGAAAATCATGCTCCCTATACAGGTACTATCTCAAACTCTGGATTTGAGATCCGTCGTCTGATTCAGTACCGCAACTCATTTTTACCTAATATTCAGGGACGATTTGAGTCGTTATCGGATGGAACACGGATTCGTGTCACTATGCGGTTGCATCCTTTGGTAATGATATTCTTACTTTTTTGGTACTCAGTATGGTTCACAATATCGATTCCCTATTTCCTGTTTGGAGCATTGTCTGGGGATATCCAAATATTTACAGCTTTGCAGTTTGTAGGACTGCCAATTGTCTTATTATTTGTCTTCTGGTGTTGGTTTTGGTATGAGGCATATCGCAGTCGTCAGGAATTAAAACAGATAATTTTAGGAGGAACAGTTGCGAATGACAGTTCCAGTAATCTAGGGAAGAAACAAGTCAAAACCTCTTTCCTTCTGCCTTCTGCCCTCTGCCCTCTGCCTTTTTTCTTGAAGATTTTAGCCATCACGGCAATTATTCTCTGGAATGCTGTCAGTTTATACTTGTCACCGCCTGTTCAACGTAGATTGCCGTCAGTAACATCAAAGTACTGTTCCCAAAATTTAACAGAATCCTCCTACTGCAATTTTTCTGTTATTCACTCCCTTGAGGGACATACTACAGCTTCTGCTCTTGCTATGAGTGCTGACGGTAAAATTTTGGTTAGTGGAGGAGAAGATAAAGCGATTAAAGTCTGGGATTTGCAAACGGGAGAGTTAAGAAAGACACTTCAGAGCGATTCAGGTGCAATTAACACACTTGCGATCGCATCTGATGGAAAAACCATTGTCAGTGGTAGTCGCGATCGCATGGTCCGTATTTGGAATCTTACCTCAAATCAGCGCCCCCAGTTACTCAAAGGACATTCTGACAATATCAATCAAGTTGAGATTTCAGCTGATGGTCAAACTATTATTAGTAGCACCTATAACGAGATTAAAGTCTGGGATCTGGCTACAGGTAATTTAAAAACAACATTGCCAAATTTGACGACTGTTGAGAACAAAGTAAGTCAGTTATCAAGTTTCCATCCCCTAACCATTAGTCGCGATGGGAAAACAGCACTGGTTAAATTAGATGGTAAATTTGTAGTTTGGGATTTGGCAAGCAATCAGCAAAAAGTTCTCCCCAAAAAATGGGCTTTTGAATCTATTGGTTCTGCACGCATCAGTCTGGATGGGAATACAGTAGTTACTACTACATCATCTCGCAAACCTGTCACTCTGAAAGTACGAGATCTAAAAACGGGAACAGTTAAAGCCCACAGACAGATTATTTCTTCTCCTGAGCAATCTAGTCTCTATAACATCGCCCTCAGTCATGATGGTGCAAGCACTACTGCTGAAGCGGAGTACATCATTAGCAGCACCAAGGAGGGACTGACTAT
>JAAHGL010000247.1 GCA_010692635.1 Symploca sp. SIO2C1
GGGATTTGAACGCGGCTATAAACATAAAGAACCGTGGGACGCACGGTCTTAAAGCTCAGTTAATGTCTTCAATGAAGAGTCACTGAGAAGCCTACACTTACTCGTTAGAGAAGTGTAGGTACGTCACCCCCAGGGAAAGGTAGTACTAGAGTTCCAAGCCTCTTGCCAAGGACCGCCACCTATTTCTAATCCACAGACAGAACTACTTGCTTTCAGGATAGTTTTAGAGTTGTTGGTACTTCTTTGTCGTAGTTCTAGAGTTAAGTAACCTTGCATGGTGTCCCGACAAAAAAAGATTAAGCCTTCTTGAGTAGGTGCTCGCAGGGGTGTTCCTGGTAAGTTGGTAGTGCCAGTTAACTCAACTTCATATTCAGCATTTCTGGCTTGCATTTGCCAGCTACCCCAAGGTTGAATCTGCCACTTGACTTGTGAGTTCCAGGGTACGAACTCATAGAACTTACCCTGATAGTGGATGCCAACTAAAGCAGCCGATTCTTCCCACCAGAGAACCTTCCGTCTCCCACCACCAGCAGTTAGAGCAAGATCTGATTCGTGCTCGAAGCTATTGCAATTGAGCCAGAACCATTTCTTGGGGAAGGAGTGACCCCAGTTCTTTTCACCATAGGCAGGGGCATCAGTAAACTGGTAAAGTTGACCATTCCAATCAATCTCACCAGTTGCCAAGCCATGAGCCATTAAAATTTGCCATCCTGGTTCAAATATGGGCAAATAAGAGAGCCAGCCAGCAGTTGATTGCTGTGGCGCATCGGAATCTGCCCAGCCATAAACAGGCTTTATTTCATATTGCCAACGACAATAGGCTTTGGTGGCGGGGTTATGAATAATCCCTTGATTCAAAGTGGCTGTTGCTTGATAACCTTCTTGGATATGAGCCTCAAATTTAGCTGGTTCCAGGTATTGGGGTGAAATGTTTAAAGTACTTTTACCCCAATGTCCTAGAGCTAAAGATGAAGAAGAACCCCAAAACTGTTCAACTTGGGGAAAGGTACGACAAAGATATTCATCATCAGGACCAATAATTTGGGCTGCACCACCACTACAAGGTTTACCACCGATGGGGTCATCAATGGAGTACATGAAGCCAAAAGTCTGTCCACAGTTAGGTAAGGTAACTCGGAAGTACCAACCTTCAAAAAAACGATTATCACTACCATCCCAGTGATATTCACTGTGAGGTGTTTGTAGAGAATTGAGCATAAAGATATTCTTTGTGTTCTTTGTGACTTTGTGGTGAATTCTCCTCACAAGATTGGCGCTCACACTCGCAAGCCAAAGTAGGTAAGTACGAGCTCAGTTGAGCCATTATTAATAATTTCGTGTACTTCTGATGGTTCAACTGCTACACAACTTCCTTGAGTAAGGGGGTACTCTTGGTCATTGATACGAATTATCCCCGAACCCGCTTCAACAAAAAACACTTCGCACATATCTTGGTGGGCATGGGCTGCTGCTGTTTCTCCGGGAGCAAAACGTGATTGAGAGAAATTAGTGAGGTGTGGTAAGTCTCCCCAACGCAGCATCACTTTCTTCTTAATAGCTGGGTTATGGGAAACTGCTTCTTCAGGAAGCTCATTAAGGGAAGTAAGTTTCATGTACTCAAGTTAGGTGCTAGGTGTTAGGTAAATTTTTTGTTACTATTTAATAATAGGGAAAGTGTGCGCCCATATATAAAGTACTTCTCTAATACTGACTGATGTCCCTAGCTAAAGATTTCCAGCTCTTAACCAATCCACCTCCACCTGCTATCATTCCCTCCGATAAGTTTTTGAGTGATGAACCTCAGTTGGAAACCCATTTACACATGGAGCAACAACAGCTAGCAGATGTGGAAGCTTTGTTAGCTCGTTATCGAGAACAGTTCGGCCAACTTTCTGATTAATAGGTGATAGATTGAATATGCGATCGCTGTAGGGGCGGGTTTAGGGACAATTTAGACCATTGCATTAGGATATTCCTCTCAAAACCCGCCCAGTGCAACCCCATTTGTTGTTAATATTAATCGTATATTTCACCACATTGTCGGGACAGGTTTGGGTAAAATTTTGGTAACCCATTGGTCATCGTTGAGTACCAGCCTTCCTCAACAGTTCTACAACTTGGGGATAACCGTTGAATTCTGCAATCATCAAAGCGGTATAACCAGCACGATTTTTGATATTTACCTGAGCACCAACATTTAGCAAGACGTTCACAGTATCAGTATAACCCCGATGAGCAGCCCATATCAGGGCTGTAGCACCAGCTCCATCACGATCGTTAACCTGAGCCCCAGCATTCAATAAATATTGCACGATTTTAGTATTGCCCTCATCAGCCGCTTTCATCAATAAAGTCTTACCATCTGCGGTAATTGTATTGGCATCAGCACCAGCAGCGAGCAAAGCCTTAACTGTTTCTGCATGATTTTGAGATAATGCTAGGGTGAGAGGAGTTTCATCCAGATTTGAGGTTTTAAAGTCAGCTCCAGCTTGTAACAAAGCTGCGACAATTTCTGTATGACCATGTAATGCTGCCAGCATTAAAGCCGTGTCCCCTAGCTGATTTCTGGCGTGAGCATTAGCTCCCTGCTGAAGCAGAACCTCAACTACTTCCCCATAACCTTCCATTGCGGCAAGATGTAAAGCTGTATCCTGAGCTTGATCCTTGGTGTTAATCTCAGCACCAGCATCAAGTAAAGCTTTAACTACATCAGTATGTCCTCCTGCGGCCGCTGCCATCAGTGCTGTTTCTCCCGCTAAGTTTTGGACATTCACCTCAGCACCAGCTGCTAGTAAGGCCTGTACAACTTCACTACGACCTTGGTCAGCTGCTAAAGTTAGAGCAGTTTCACCTTCTTGATCTTGGATGTTGGCGGATGCTCCTGATGTTGCTACTTCTGCTAACAATAGCTGGACAACTGATAAATATCCTAGTTCGGCTGCTTGCATCAAGGCAGTTCTACCATCTGGATTAGGAGTATCTGCACTTACTCCTTTCTCTAACAAAATTTGTACGATTTGGCTATTACCTTCACTAGCTGTACGAACCAAGGCATCCCCAATTACTGTGGTATCTACACCAACTTGTAGCAAAGCTGTAGCGATCGCATTGTGACCAGCTTCTGCTGCTAAACTTAGGGCACTATCTTCATCTTTGTCTTTAATATTGACATCAGCGCCATTATCTAGTAAAAGTTTTGCTACTTTGAAGTGACCTTTATGAGCTGCCACCATCAACGCTGTTGTACCATCGTCATTTTTAGCATTGATATCAGCACCGGCAGCTACTAAAGTTTGTACTACCTCAACCTGATTAGCTGCTGCTGCTAACATTAAGGCTGTCAAACCATAGAGTTTTCTGTGTAAGTTAAGATTGGCTCCAGCTTCGAGCAGCAATTTGACAATTTCTAGGTAGCCGGAGTTCGCAGCAAACATCAAGGCTGTTGTGCCATCTCTGTCGGCGGCATCTACACTAGCTTTCCGCTCTAAGATTGTTTGGGTTTGAGTTAAGTTGCCACTCTGGACTGCTTTTAGTAGTAATGTGTTTTTTTTAAAGGTCATTTCTGAAGCTTCTTGGGGAGAGCATAGTTAACTTAGCGTTAAATTACAGCGTTTTTCATTTAGATGAGGTACAAAGAGCCTGGTTTTTGGGAATGGGGAATGGGGAATAGGGAATAGGATCTGTACCTCACTATACTGAGAAATGCTGTATATATTTGAGAAGTATCCTTCATGAATTAATAATGGATAATGAACAATGTACAATTACAAGAAGGTTAAAATCGAGAGGATTGAATATAAGGAAATATCAAGCGCACTTTTTTCTCATTTTAAGGAGAGGCTTTAAACCGGATTGATTAATTATCAATTATCCATTATCAATTATCCATTATCAATTATCCATTGGTAAAAAAGCGACAGGGAGCCTCTGCCAGAGTTAAGAGTCCCTAGTTTTGAGTTTGTGATGATTCATTTACCTCGCATCCTGTCAGGTTTTCCTATACTACTTTCCCTGTTACCTGTTGCTAGTGCATTAGCCGAACTAACACCAGATAACAGTTTGGGAACGGAAAGGTCTGTAGTTGTGCCACTAAACCAGCTAGATGAGCAGATTGATGGTGGAGCAATCAGAGGGGCGAATTTGTTCCACAGTTTTCTGGAGTTCAATGTTGGTGGAGGAAGAGGGGTGTATTTTGCTAATCCCACTGGGATAGAAAATATCCTCTCTCGTGTCACTGGCACTAATCCTTCTCAAATTTTGGGTAGGTTGGGGGTATTAGGTGATGCCAATCTATTTTTGCTCAACCCCAACGGTATTTTCTTTGGAGAAGATGCCACTTTAGATATCAATGGCTCATTTCTTGCTACAACTGCTGATGCCATTGAATTGGGTAGTCAAGGATTTTTTAGTGCCACTGAACCCCAAACAAGCAATTTGCTCTCAGTTGAACCAGGAGCTCTATTTTTTAATCAGGTGGCTAATCAACTAGGGACTATTGTCAATGCGGGGAATTTGGCAGTGGAACCAGGAGAGAATTTAACGTTAGTTGGCGGTATTATTAGCAATACTGGACAACTCCGGACATCAGGAGGACAAGTTAGCCTAGCAGCTGTATCTGCTGAAAGCTTAGTAAAACTGGGTAAAGCTGGTCAGTTATTGAGCATATTTCCTTCATACCCTGCTCAATCTACCACACCTAACACTCCTGAATCTGACTCGATATTAACAGCGGGAGACACTCAGGGAGAACTAATCGAATCTGATACATCAGTATCAGGAGAGGTGGGAACTGTTAGAGTTTCCGGTATCATTGATGCCTCTAATCCAGAAATAGGACAAGTAGGAGGTACAGTACAAGTATTAGGCAACAAAGTTGGTCTGTTTGAGAGCGCTCACCTTAATGCATCAGGTGATGGTGGTGGTGGTACGGTACTGATTGGTGGCAATTACCAAGGTCAGGGAGAATTACCTCATGCTACGGCAACCTATGTCAGTCCGAAGGTAACAATCAACGCAGATGCACTCAATACTGGTGATGGTGGTTTAATCGTAGTTTGGGCTGATGAATCGACCCGTGCTTATGGTACTTTGAGTGCTCAGGGTGGGACACAAACTGGTAATGGTGGACTAATTGAAACATCAGGTTTGACTTTTCTGGATGTCTCAGGCATTAAAGTCGATGCTACTGCACCCAATGGTTTGAATGGGACATGGTTAATCGATCCCCGCAATATTATTATTCAGAATACAGCTACGGCAAACGGTACTTTTAGCGGTACTAACCCCAACGTTTTCACTCCTGGAGCCGATAATGCTGTAGTTAACACCCAAGACATTGAAACTCAGCTCAATGTCGGGACAAATGTCACAATTACTACAGGAAGCACTGGCACTCAGGAGGGTAATATTACCGTTGCTGATAGCATTACCAAAACTGCTGGTGGTGTTGCAACTCTATCACTTGAAGCAGCAAATGACATTATTGTCAACAGTGGGGTTGAGATTACCTCAAACAGTGATGCTCTAAATTTATTACTGACAGCAGATAGTGATAATGTTGGTGGCGGCGATGTAGTCATAACTAATGGAGAAATCGAAGCCAACAGTGGGGAAATCACCATCCTTGCTGATGCAATTTTGCTAGAGGAGACTACTATTGCTAGCGACACTATTGGGAGTAGGGATGGTGGTGCCATTACCCTCAAAGCCGCTAACTCTCTTTCCTTGCTTAACAACTCTCAAATTACCAGCAATACCAGTAATAATCGCAATGGCGGACAAATCGAAGTAACCGCAAGCTCTATCTTGTTAGAAAATAACAGCGACATCAACAGCGGTACTGAAGACGGTAGTACAGGCAATGCGGGACAAATTACCATTACTGCTGACTCTTTGGTAGCAACTAATGGCAGTGGTGCTGGTACCAATACCAACGGTTCAGGAGATGGGGGACAACTCAACATTACAGTTGCCGGGTTGCTCTCGATTCAAGACAGCAGTGGCTTCGGTAGTGATACCTTCAGTGATGGTGATGCAGGGGAAATCACAATCAATGCTGGTAGGTTCTTGGCACAACAACAAAGTGGTGCTGGTACGAATACCAGAGGTAGGGGTAATGCCGGACGCATCACAGTCAATGCTCAAGAGTTATTTTTACAAGAGAGTGGCTTCGGTAGCGATACTTTTAGCGACGGCAATGCTGGAATTATCACTATCAATGCTGATAGGGTTTTCATGGATCGAAGCGGTATGGGTACTAACACTGAAGGTGCAGGTAATGCTGGAATTATCACTATCAATGCTCAGGAGATATTGCTACAAGATAGTGAATTTGCCAGCAATGCTAGAGGTAATAGCACCGGCAATGCCGGAGAAATTATACTCAATGCTAGTTCTTCGTTGACTATAGACAACGATAAAATTGGCACTAGTTCCCAAGGGGAAGGCAATGCGGGAAATATTACCATTACCACCCAAAACCTACTGCTCAATCAAGCTGAAATCACGGCTGAATCTGAGCAAGCTGGGGGTGGTGAGATCACCATCAATGCCAATGATATCCGCCTGCGTAATAACAGTCTAATTAGCAGTAGTGTATTTGACGGTACTGGCGGTGGTGGTACTATCACAATTGATTCCTCTACCTTTCTGGCTCTAGAAGATAGCGACATCCTCGCCAATGCGGATCAAGGCGCAGGAGGCAACATTACCATTAACTCTCAAGCATTTTTAGCTAACCTGTTCACCAGTGGTCAAGCCTTTGCAGTAGGTTCCAATACAGGAAACTTTGACCAATTTCGTGGCAATGGTCGTGTTGATATCTCTGCTATTTCCCAAAATCCGAATACAGACCTTACCGGTACTATCACCATACCAGATTCCTCCTTCCTACAACATCAACTCTCCCTACTTGCGGAAAATTTCATCAATTCCGATCAAGCGATCGCAGATAGTTGTCTATCACACAGTAATCTAGAGCAAGGTAGCTTTACTGTGACTGGTACTGGCGGTTTACCTCCCACTCCCGATAATGCCTTCAGTAGTCAGTATCGCCTTAACGGGGTAAAACCTATTCGTGAGAGAACAGGAACTGTGGGATCTAGCAATACTTTAGTACAGCACTCAACTACAATCCCCAGTTGGCAACTGGGTGATCCTGTGATTGAAGCCCAAGGTATGATCGCAACAGCTGATGGCAGAATTCTGCTGGGTAGAGATCCACAGTTGACGGCAATGGTTAGTGCTGAAGATTTGATTTGCCATCAAAATCTTTAGTTTAGCAATTAGAGGTAGCGAATTTATTAATGAATAATGAATAATGGATAAAACCGAGACGATTGAATATAAGGAAATCTTATAGCGCTTTTTTCTCCTTAAAAGGAGAGGCTTTAAACCAGATTGATTAATTATCAATTATCAATTATCAATTATCAATTATCAATTATCAGAGTCTAGAAAAAGCTCAAAATTTTTGGCAAGGCACATGGTTAAATGCAAATGGTCACCCTTTGTTACACCTATCAGATGAGCAAATCGAGCAATTGAAAGCCGAATTCAGGGCAGAAATTGCTACTTTAGCTACAGATAAAGAAGTGTGGCAGGAAATGACTACGTTTTTTGTAACTGCTAAAAACTAAGTAAAGAGGATTATTGAATCAATGAGTCAAGTAACAAAGGTTTCAGGACGAGGAATTCCCCTAATCGGTAATGATATTGATACAGACCGAATTGTGCCTGCTCGGTTCTTACGCCATATTACCTTTGATAGTTTAGGAGAGCAGGTTTTTATAGATGATCGCACCCAAGCTGAAGGAAAGCATTCTTTTGATCAACCCCAGTACCAAGGAGCCAATATTTTAGTAGTAAACGGCAACTTTGGCTGTGGTTCCTCACGAGAACATGCGCCACAAGCACTAAGCAAATGGGGTATCCAAGCCATAGTAGGAGAGAGCTTTGCTGAAATCTTCTTTGGTAACTGTGTGGCGATAGGTATTCCCTGTGTGACGGCTGAACCTGATACAGTAAAGCAATTACAAACATTACTGAATGGAAATCCTCAAGCTTCGATGAGTGTTGATTTAGAAGCAATGCAAGTCCACTGTGGAGACTTCCAAACCTCTGTATCCATAGGTGAGGGACCAAGAAAAATGCTGACTACAGGTACTTGGGATAGCTGTGGACAACTTGTCAGCCAAGTTGAGCAAATTCGGGCTACTGCTGCCAATTTACCCTATATGAAATGGGAAAATCGACTCACAGCAATATCTGGGTAGTGGTTTTCAAGCTTACACTGGCTGTTGCCAATACTGGTAAATGGCATAAGCCAGAGTAACAACACCAGTAACGATCGCAGATTCATCTACTTCAAATTGAGGGTGATGTAGAGGATAGTTAGGTTTATCTCGGAAGCCAACACCAAGGCGGAACATACTACCAGGACTGTGATCGAGATATACCGAAAAGTCTTCAGCTCCCAAAGATGGTTCTAAGAGGATTTGGACGCGATCGCTTCCCCATGCTTCCTTAGCTGACTCTTCCAACAGCTGAGTCAAAGCTAAGTCATTTTGCACTGAAGGTACTTGGCGTCGATAGTTCATCTCATAGCGAGCACCGTAAGTATTACAAACATTTGCCACAATCCCCTCAATCCAAGCAGGTATATTGGCATGGGTTTCGGGATGGAGCGTTCGCACTGTTCCCGTTAGCCGCACTTGATCTGCAATCACATTAGGTGCCCGTCCACCACTAATCTGCCCAATTGTCAAGACCATTGGTCGCAAAGCATTTTGGGTACGGCTAATTGCCTGCTGGAGGTTGGTAATTACCTGAGAAGCAATCCAAATAGCATCAATTGCCTCATGGGGACGAGCACCATGACCAGATTCTCCCATAATAATCAGTTCCAAATCATCCGCTGCTGCCGTCAATGCACCATAACGGATACCAATTGAGCCAGCAGGAATATAAGGGAAAACATGTACTCCAAAAATCGCACTGACATCATTCATTGCTCCATCTTGCACCATCCAATGAGCACCTTGAGTAATTTCCTCTGCTGCTTGGAACAAGAAGCGGACATTACCAGGGAAAACTTCTCCGAGTTTAGAGAGCACCATTGCTGTACCTAAACCCAAGGTTGTATGGACATCGTGACCACAGGCATGCATTACTCCTGGTTGACGAGAGCAAAATTCTAGATTAGTCCGTTCGTTAATGGGTAAAGCATCCATATCTGTTCGCAGTGCCACTAATCGGTCATCAGTACGACCAACTAGTTCTCCAATGACGCCAGTTTTACCCACTGCCTCTTGCACAACTATGCCACAGGAAGATAGAACCCCAGCAATGTAGGCAGCTGTTTGGTATTCCTCACCACTCAGTTCTGGGTGAGAGTGAATATGACGTCGGATTTCGATTAAGCGAGGTGCTAATTCTTGGGTTAAGTCTTTAATACGAGTAAGCATAATAACTAAAATGGACTGATTCTGGATAGAAATTAGTCTCTAGAATGATTTATTCTAGTAATTAATCAGGTGGACATGATATCAGGTGCAATCTTACCGCTTTGCAAGCGTTCGAGATCCTTGAGCACCATTTTCTCAATCAGAGCTTCAAAGCTTACTTGAGGTTCCCAAGCAAGATTAATTTTTGCTTTAGCTGGATTTGCCACTAGCTGAAAATGTTCATCTGTTCGCAAGAACTTAGGATTAATCACCACATGCTGAGTCCAATCTAACCCAATACAAGCAAAAGCAGCTGCCACCAGTTCCTTGACAGTATGCAACTGACCCGTACCAATGACATAATCTTCTGGTTCTGTAGCCTGCAACATCCGCCACATCATTTCTACATAATCACCAGCATAGCCCCAATCTCGTTTAGCCTCTAGGTTACCCATTTCCAAGGTTTCCCTCAGTCCCAATTTAATGGATGCTGCTCCCAAAGAAACCTTCCGTGTGACAAAATTAGGAGGACGTCGGGAGGATTCATGGTTGTATAAAATGCCGCTACAGGCAAATAACCCATAGCGTTGCCGATGATGAACCATAGTCCAATGAGCATGTAACTTAGCTGCTGCATAGGGATTCATTGGACGAAAGGGTGTTTCTTCATCTTGAGGCGAACTCTTAACTTGCCCAAACATTTCTGAAGTACTAGCTTGATAAAACCGCGTATCAATACCTACTTGTCGCACGGCTGCCAGTAGCCGCGTTGCTGTACCCGTGACTAAATCGAGAGTACCCAGAGGATCGTTCCACGAATCTGGGACAAAACTGGGAGCCGCTAGGTTATAAATTTCTTGGGGCTGTAACTGTTCTACTATTTTTAGTAAGCCCGCAGGGTCAGTTAAATCAACAGTACAGACTTTAATTTGGCTGGCGAGAGCTCCTAGTTTAGTGATACTCTCACTGCGTTTTGGTGGTAACAGCCCAACAACACAGTAACCTCTATCTAGCAATAAGCGACTAAGATAATAGCCATCTTGACCAGTAATACCTGTAATGAGAGCTGTTTTCGCCATACACTGAGTCTATCCTTATTGCTTAACGCACTCGTTGCCTTTTGAGA
>JAAHGL010000248.1 GCA_010692635.1 Symploca sp. SIO2C1
GAAGCTGAGGAAGAAGAATACAATTTTTCTAACCTCTTGAGTATTTCCATATATAGTGTTTTTTGAGCCTTCAAGCGCCATATATGGGAGTTGACAAAATGCACTACCGTTTAACTTGTTACCATTGGCCATTAGCTATTAGCCATTAGCCATTAGCCATTAGCTTTGAGCGTGTTTCTCGAGAGTAATGAGTAATGAGTAATGAGTGAAGAAACTTTTGTCAAATCCTCTTTCCTTCTACCTCCTACCTCCTCCGGATCCTCGGAGCCTCCTGCCTCGGAGCCTCCTGCCTCATGTTTCTTGAGAGCCACTGTAAATTTCGTTCACCCCCCTGAGGAGAAGCTCATGGTCCCGATTGAAGTAATTGTGCAGGATTGTTTTGTTGCCACTACTCCCTCCGCAATTATAGCAACCGCCAAGTTTCCCTACCCCATTTCAACTTCAACCTGGGAAAGCTGGTTCTACCAATGGCTAGAAGCACTCAAAGCAGATCTACCGCCTGCCAATGCTTACGAACTAACCCTTCGCCTCACCGGCGATCCTGAGATTCAGTCCCTCAATGCTCAATACCGTGCTCAAAATCGACCAACAGATGTACTCGCATTTGCGGCATTGGAGGTAAATGCTCCTGAGTTACCCATTCAAATGCAGCAGTCTGTACCTTTGTATCTTGGGGATGTGGTGATTTCAGTTGATACCGCCTATCGGCAAGCTCAACAACAACAACATCCCTTACTGACAGAACTTGCCTGGTTGGCTTCCCATGGTTTACTTCATCTTCTCGGATGGGATCATCCTGATGAAGAAAGTCTCACAAAAATGCTGGATCAGCAAAAAATTTTGCTTAGGATTGTAGAGCTTGCTGTATAACAATAGTGAGTTCCGGATTTTGGTGTTGTACTTTTGAAATGGAATTAAATAGCAATGGTATTTCCCCACTCTAGGTCTTCCACTACCCAGTTTGTTACTGCAACTTCTTTATCTACCACTCAAGACCTATCAATGCCTAAACCGAACCAATCTGAGCCGGTTGTCAAAAAAAATCGGGACTTAGCTTGGAAAATTGCCCCTAATTTACTAGTTAGTTTTCAGTATGCTTGGGCGGGAGTCCGGTATGCGTTTATCACTCAAAGAAATTTTCGTATTCATACTATAATTGGCACTCTGGCAATTAGCTTAGGTGTCTGGTTAGAAATACAACTGGTAGAACTGGCTGTGATTGGCTTGACAATTGGATTAGTTTTGACCCTGGAGTTATTAAATACAGCTTTGGAGTCAGTAGTTGATTTAACCGTTAAAGACACCTACCACGAACTCGCCAAAATTGCTAAAGACTGTGCAGCTGGTGCGGTTCTCATCTCAGCACTCACCGCTCTGTTTGTCGCGAGTTCACTGTTATTACCACCTCTACTCACTAAACTACAGCTACTGAGCTGAGGGACTTCCAAATCAAAAATATCCCCTTCCTCTATGAAGGCAACGGAGCTCAGAGAAAGATAATAGTGCTTATCCGAGTGATATCGGATCGAGTACAAAAAGTGGAATAATTGATTTCTTGGAGTTTCCTAAGGCAACAGCAATTTGCCTAGTGAACAGCTAGAGGAGCAAAGGCTTTGATCATTGTTATTGATAACTACGATAGTTTTACCTATAACCTGGTGCAGTACCTAGGAGAACTAGGTAAAGAATTCCCTGTAGCCTCGGACATTCGGGTCTATCGTAATGATAAAATTACCGTTGAACAAATACGCCAGCTTCAACCTGATGGGATAGTGATTTCTCCAGGACCAGGGCGTCCTGAAGATGGTGGCGTATCCAAAAGCGTGTACAGTGAACTAGGTTCAACTGTACGAATTTTGGGAGTTTGCCTCGGTCATCAATGCCTTGGTCAGGTATTTGGCGGTAAAGTTGTCTCAGCACCAGTTTTGATGCACGGCAAAACTTCTGAGATTTATCATACTGGCGTTGGGGTTTTTCAAGGATTAGCCAATCCTTTTACTGCTACCCGTTATCACAGTTTGGTAATTGATCGCCAAAGTTGTCCAGAGGTACTGGAAATAACCGCTTGGGTTGAAGACGGCACAATTATGGGGGTCAGACACCGGAACTATCCCCACCTGGAGGGCGTCCAATTTCATCCAGAGAGTATTTTGACCTCTTATGGTAAAGAACTATTGCGCAACTTCCTCCAAATCCCTTCCCCTGTCACCCAATAACGTTAATCAGTTACTCATGCTCAATTTTCAATTTTCAATTCTCAATTCCCAAGACAAATTAATTTAATTAAGCAAAGATGAAACGGCGACAGTTAATCCGCTATACAAGTGCTGGCTTGCTCACGACGCTGGCAACCGTTGTAGCTTCTGGATTTAAGTCTTCTCAGGCACAAACATCCAGTGGCGGAGTTACGGTGAAATGGCTTGGACATACCTGCTTTTTGTTCACTGGGAATGGTTCGCGAATTTTGGTGAATCCCTTCCGGACAGTTGGCTGTACGGCTGGATACCGCCCACCTAGAGTGCAAGCAGATTTAGTACTGATTAGTAGCCAACTGCTCGATGAAGGGGAAGTTGAGGGACTACCAGGAAATCCCAAAATTCTCTATCAACCAAGTGCTTATCAGATAGGTGACATTAAAATTGAAGGATTTGGGAGTCCTCATGATCGCGTCGGAGGCAAGCGATTTGGTACTAATGTAGCTTGGCAATGGACTCAAGGTGGGGTCAAGATTCTACATTTAGGAGGAGCAACTGCACCGATTGAGATTGAGCAGAAAATTCTCATGGGGACTCCTGATATAGTTTTTATACCAGTGGGAGGCGGAGTCAAAGCTTATAATCCTCAAGAAGCCAAGACTGCCATTGATAAACTCAATCCGAAACTAGTAGTTCCTACTCATTTCCGTACTCAAGCAGCTGATGAGGCTACCTGCAAAGGAGATTATTCGATTCTGCCAGTAGATGAGTTTTTGAGTGTAATGACTGGAACGACAGTGCGCAGCGTCACAAACGATACCTTTACTATTAAGCCACAGAATGTACCCCAACAAGGACCAGTAATTCAGTTGATGAGCTACAACTTTTGATAATTTGTTGTTTGTTGTTTGTTGTTTGTTGTTGGTGATTACTACAACTGTTGATACTATTCTAAACCGTGCTCTAGCTGGGGAAGACTTATCCTTAGAGGAAGGAATTGTACTCCTGTTGCAAACTGAACCTGAGGCAATTACCGAAATTCAGGAAACAGCTAACCAGCTGCGCCACCGACAGGCTAGCGATCTGGTTACCTATGTAATTAATCGCAATATCAACTTCACTAATATCTGCGAACAGCATTGTAGTTTTTGCGCCTTCCGTAGAGATGCTGGAGCAGATGGAGCCTATTGGTTGGAGTGGGGACAAATTCTGGAAAAGGCAGCAGATGCAGTGCACAGAGGAGCTACGGAAATTTGTATGCAAGGGGGACTCCACCCAGAGGCAAAGATTAATGGTGCTTCCTTGCCTTATTACTTGCAGTTGGTAAAGACTATTAAAAAGGATTTTCCTGAATTACATCTACATGCCTTCTCTCCCCAAGAAGTACAGTTTATTGCCCAGCAAGATGGACTGAGCTATGCTCAAGTAATTGAGGCATTGCAAGCTGCTGGAGTAGGTTCTATGCCAGGAACAGCAGCGGAAATTTTAGATGATGAAGTACGGCGTGTTCTCTGTCCCGAAAAGACGAATACCGCTACTTGGCTAGAAATTGTCGGCACAGCACATCAACTAGGAATGCCCACTACTAGTACCATGCTCTCTGGTCATATTGAAACTCCACAACAGCAGATGGGACACTTAGAAAAGTTGCGATCGCTCCAAAAAACTGCTTGCGATCGCGGCTACTCAAGCTCCATCACTGAATTTATTTTACTGCCTTTTGTTGGTCAAGAAGCCCCCAAACCATTACGCTCTCGTGTAGGAAGAGACCAACCGATTCTCTCAGATGCCCTCCTATTGACAGCAGTAGCTCGTATTTTCCTGGGCAATTGGATTCCCAATCATCAACCCAGCTGGGTAAAACTCGGTCTTGAGTGTGCTACAGAAGCCCTAATATGGGGCTGTAATGATCTTGGTGGTACTTTGATGGAAGAACATATCACGACCATGGCCGGGGCTATTGGTGGTACTTGCATGGAAGTAGAAACTTTGCAAAACGCTATCAGTTCTGTAGGAAGACCTTATCAACAAAGAGATACCCTCTATCAATTGATAATTGATAATTGATAATTGATAATTGATAAAAGTGCAAGGTTTTTGAGCCAAAAGAGAGAAAAATTTGCACGCTTCCTAGGAAAAAATGCTTGAAATCGATGTCTGATATCGTTGTTAGGTGTTAGTTGCTAGGGAGGGAGATTGGCAACTAGAAGATAATTAGATTATAACTGGTATGATTCTTCTAGCTCGATTGAGCTAGAGTTTCGTTATTCCTGTTATAAATGGCATTAAAACTTAACACAAGTTAAGCCAAAATGTGGTGTTCCGAGGAGTTATAAAACTGTGAAATACTGTCTGAACTTGGAAAAAAAGGTATCTTCTGCCTTGATATTTGCAACCCTTAGTTGCTTGGTGGGTCATTTATCACCAGCTCATGCTACACCAGATATCAGCACAACAGTAGCTACAGCTGAGTCAGCATCTAAGGCATTATCCGTATCTACAGATTTGTCCACAGCAACAGAGATAGCTGAGGAGGTACAAACAGACAGCCAGTCAACAGAAATAGCAACCACGGGTTTAGCTCAAGAAGCAGCAACTAACGACCTAAATCTGCAGGAAATCCCCCTCACCGATTTAGAGACTGAGGCAGCCGCAACAGAGGTATTTCCAGAAACTAAGGTACAGGACTTGCTCAGTTATGAGACTCTTGAAGCTCAAGCTCCACCTAATTCTGAGGCTAGTGAGTCAGTATCCCCAGTATTAACGCCTCTAGAAGTAGAAGAAACATTAGAGGAAGATGATCCAATGGGTCAAGTTACTAATGTTTCCGACTTATTAGATGTGCAACCGAGTGACTGGGCTTATGAAGCAGTGAGGGATTTAGTAGAGCGCTACAAATGTATTGTGGGATATCCTGATCGCACTTTTCGAGGTAACCAACCCACAAGCCGCTATGAATTTGCTGCTGGTTTGAGAGCCTGTTTGGATACCATCGCCCAACTAGTGGCTAGTGGTAATTCAGTTACACAAGAAGATTTTGAAGTTTTACAGCGGCTCACCCAAGAGTTTGAGGCAGAACTAGCTCTAATCGGTACACGAGTAGACAACCTTGATGCTCGCACTGCTTTTCTCGAAGACCACCAATTTTCTACTACTACCAAACTCTTTGGACAGGCAATTTTTGGGCTTCAGGGACGCACACAAGATAATGACTTTGAATTATTTGGTCAGCAATTTACTGACACAGATGACGAGATTACTTTCATCAACAATGTACAGTTGAGCTTGTTTACCCAATTGAGTCCTCGCAGTCTCTTGCTCACCAGTTTACAAGCGGGCAATGGCAATACTAGTCCAACTTTCAATAATACCTTGGGTAACTTCACCCGCTTGGGATATGAAGGGGATACTGGTAATAACGATTTGATACTCACTGACCTTAATTTTCGTCAGCTGCTTGGCGATAGTTTTGCCCTAATAGTTGGTACAGAAGGGGTCAACCCAATCAACGTCTTCCGGGGAGTCAACCGTATTGAGAGTGCTGGTTCTGGACCTATTTCCAGCTTTGCTCAACGCAATCCAATTATCGGTGTTGGTGTTGGTGGCGCTGGAGTTGGTTTTGACTGGCAAATCGCTACAGCAGTTAGCTTACAAGCTGTCTACACTGCTAGCATTGCTAACGACCCTGTTAACGGTGGTATCTTTGGCGGTAACAATGGAGAAACTTCAGTGGGAGCACAGTTAGTTGTTTCTCCTTTTGATACCCTTGATATTTCTTTACAATACGTCAATGCCTATTCTCCCTTTGGTAGGTTAGGAACTGGTATTGGGGATGATCAATTAGTGCTCAATAATCCTGGTGAAAGAGGACCGATTAACACTGATGCCTTCGGTGCTACCCTTGAATGGCGAGTTACTCCGAACATTACCATTGGAGGTTGGGCTGGTTACACCGACTCCAGCTTTCAAGAGGCATCAGGAGATGTGGAAACTTTTAACTGGATGGGTTTCCTGAATTTCCCTGATCTTTTAGGGGAAGGCAATCTCTTAGGTATTTATGTGGGGCAACCTCCCAAAATTACCAGTAGTAATCTCCCCAATGGCAGAAATGTCCCTAGCTTTGTCAGTCGGGGTGACTTCACTGCTGCACCAGGAGATCAACCTTCAACTACAACTCACATAGAAGCGTTCTATCGTTGGCAAGTATCAGACAATATTAGTATTACCCCAGGGGTAATTGTGATTCTTGATCCACTGCACAACAGTGCGAATGACACCATTACCATTGGCGCTCTCCGCACCACTTTTACTTTCTAGAAATTTCCCCACGAACACTCCCAGATCCCCGACTTCTTGAAGAAGTCGGGGATCTGAACCCAAGATTTTGGATAAAGATCTGCTAGATTGGGAAACTTTAGTTAAAAGTATGCGTCTATGTTGGAAGAAACTTTATTGATACTAAGTTAGAGTCCAACCTATAAGTTAGTGCGGGCTTTCTGGTTCGCACTAGCCAGGTGTTCATCCAATATCAAAATTGCATCTATACAATCTGACTTAGTACTTAATTACTGAGAATTGGTATATTCTGACTAAGAAATAGATTGGTTGAGGTTAACGCGGTGGTCAAAATACATACTCTCCCCTTTTTCTAAATACTTGCTGACCTCACCATCTTCAGGATGTAATCTACGTAAGCATATATTTGGTTCGGGGCTTCTAGGTTAGTTAGATAGCTCTGTTGATTTAGTGATTCAGTGATGGAGTCTTGAGATGATTTTTAAATCAATTCGCTACATTGTTAGTTTAGGTATAGTTGGTGGCTTAGCAGCTCTACTTGCCCCTGCAGCTAGCGCTCAAATTGAAGTGACAGGTGGTACAGTCAGCGGTCAAGCAGCTTTTTTTCTCCCCAGTACAGATGCTGCCGATAATGTCAAGCTATTTGACCTTGGTATCCAGGAACTCACCATCGAAAGCAACAATGGAGTCCTAACCAATCCTATATTTGAACCAACTGCCGCTAGTTTTACCGATACTGATAGCGACGGCACTCCAAACATGGGGGATACTGGGGTACTACAGGGCTTGCTCACGGGAATAGCTTTTACATCTAATGGTAATCTGGTAACTTTTTCGCAACGGGATACTGTCCTGAACTTTACTCTCAATAGTTTTGATTCTGACTTCAATATTGAGGGTAGCTTGATTAGTCCTGATAATCCTGGTGATGCGCCACTGATTTTCTTACCAGTGCAAGATGTTAATGTTACGACTAGTGGTTTCTCCGCCACCGATGGAGATTTGGAAATTGGGGACTTCGATGCTGATTTAGATAATGGTCTAATAGATCTACCTTCAACTTACACCTTCGGTAGCTCTGATACTGATGGGATGATGCAAGACGATGGTGTGGAACGCAAGATCAAGTTTAAGTTTGAAGGGGAAGAGGTTGTAGCCCAAGATGGTACTGACCTTGGGATGGATACAGACACTGGGGATGACGATGATGACGATGATGATGATATGATGATGGGGGATGATGATGATGATGATGATGATGACAGTGCCAACTCCATTCGTTTTGTAGGGACTGCTAACAAAACATTTGAGATTGAGAGCACTGATGATCAGAGTTCTCAGTTCAAAATTTCTGCCACCGTTGGTGCAGTAGATGTTAGTATCGACGATGTAGAAATTGATAAAGATGATGATATCGATCTTGATGAAGAATTAGACTTCAAGATTGAGGGTGAGAGCGAAGGCTTCTTTTCTGCCTCTAATCTCACTACTGTCAGCTTTAATGGCAATGCCAGCGAAGACACCAAATTTGAGTTTAAACAAGACGGAAATGAATTCTCTGGTACTAGTGATGGCGAGGTGAGCTTTGTCGCAGTAGCTGGGGTCGAGAACTTCGATGATACCGTATTTGATGGTGGTGATTTTGATGCTGATGATGATGTTCAGGATGACGACAATATCGTCAACATCTGTAATGTCTGCTTCAACAATCAACTAGTCTTTAATCAAGATATTGACTTCGGTAGCAGCGGCAACACCATCTTTATTGTTCGCGGCAGCAACAACAATAGTAATACTTTCCGATTTACTAACAGTAGTGGGACTGTCATCAATATCAACGGTAGTGGTACCGCCTTTTCCGGCAGTGGTTCTGGGAGTTCTAGTAGTTCTAGCAGTAGTTCTAGCAGTTCTAGCAATAATTCAAATTCTGCCAACTCTGCCAATACGAACCTCTTTGCTCTGTCAGGTTCTTCGAGCAGTGCCGAATCCCAATACTCGATTTCCGTCTCATCCGTTCGCTTTACTAACGTCAGAAGTGCACGAGGGCGTGTGAAACTAAAGGTTATCACTAATGGTAACGCTCGCTATTATGTTGCTACCCGCCGCGATGAAAACGGTGAGGTTCAAGGTCGCCGTGCTTTCAGGGTAGTTGGTCCAGGCTGTCGGATTTTCCCCGGTTTGGTAGGTTTACGGGAAATTGATGAGGATGAGGTAGCCGTTAATGATGATACGGATACTGATACTGATACTGGTGATGATGATGACGATGATGATGACGATGACGATGATGATGATGACGACGACGATGATGACGACGACGATGATGACGACGACGATGATGACGATGTGTCTTCCATACCAACAACAGACCTGAATGCTGCGGTAGAAATTAGTAATGAGGGTTCTTCTGTCATCACCGATTCACCAGAAATTTCAGCTAATGAAACTACTGAAATGACTACGCTAGAGGTAACTTCTACTGAGTCAGAGAAAGCAGTAGCTGATTTTAACGACTCAGTTGAGCACTCAGAGCTAATAGCAAATGAGTCTGAAACTTTGGCAGCAAATCTGGAATAATACCAAATCCGGGTTAGCTACCCTCATTTTCAGCAAACCGTGAAAACCCTGTAGAGACGTTGCATGCAACGTCTCTACAATGTGGAACTTGAGTGCGTAAATCCTACTAATTGGCATCAACTTCAATCATCATTTTCTTGTGGGATGCTCCCACCGCTGATTAATTTAGAGGCTGCTGACTCGTCTACTCGGACAAAATTAGCTAGCTCTAGCTGATTGCTACTGATTTCTAATTTTAAGATTCTGACCAAGATACCTGAATCATCTAATTTACCCAAATCAGTGAAGTCTTTCACAATTGCTTTTAACCCAGCGACTAAGAGAGGGGGAATTTGAGTGTCATTAATTGATACTAATGGTTCAATGAGCTTGAGATTGATGCGATTCTCCACTTCTAGTCCTGTCTCGAGCCTGATTTTGAGCTCTTCATCTTCCGTATCAGTACCTTGAAATTGCAATTGGATAGCTAACCGATTTTCTTCTAGGAATTGCACTTTAGTACTTAACAATTCATAATCCTGTTCCCCAGCACCTGGAAGTCTCTGGAGAAAACGTTCAAGTGACTGGGATATCCGAGCAGTGACTTTTGGTGACTGGAGTGCTTGGTTGATGTCATCTTCTGTCAATACCAAGCGCACTCCTGCTTGCAGAGGTTTTCGGAATAAATCTGGAGAGGCTTCTGGTTCTTTTTGTAACAGAGCTTGTAAGTCTACATCAATTTGGTCTATGTCTAGTTCTAGGGTGCTAATCCTTAAATCAGAGGTTAGTTGCAATCCTCGACTAGCAATCCTCACCCGCTGTAACTTTCCTTGAGTAATCTGATGACTAGGAGCATTATCAATGCGGACTTCCAACTGTTCCACTTTTTCCAAGCGAGAGCGGATGGCGTTCTCAACAACAGTATCGCCAACTAAGTTAACTGGAGAGATAAGTGTGATGAAGCTGGAGAAGAGGATAGTGAACAATTCCATAAGTTATCTGTCATGCTGAGGTGCTAGTGAAGCATCACCGGCTGTTTGGAGATCCTTCGCTATCGCTCAGGATGACATAATTCCATTACGGTGCGTAAGTCCTAATCCTGACTTTGGTATAAGATGTACCTCATTAAGATGCAAAGCGCTGTATCTTCAAAAATATCGACAAAGCACATATGTCTCGTTCCAAGGCTCTACAGTATTATCTTCTGACCCGTCTGCTACTCACTCCTCTAATGCTGTGGACAATTACTACCTTGGTGTTTTTGCTGCTGAGAGCGACTCCAGGAGATCCGGTGGATGCAGTCTTAGGAAATCGCGCTCCAGATAGTGTCAAGGATGAATATCGTGAGCGTCTGGGACTAGCGGAACCCTTGTGGTTGCAGTACATTCGCTATATGGGTTCATTACTACATTTGGATTTGGGTACTTCCATTAA
>JAAHGL010000249.1 GCA_010692635.1 Symploca sp. SIO2C1
GCTGGAAATGTTCCACCAGAAGTCACAGCTGTAGTTAATGACCCCAACACTGATATTACCGAGGAAGAAGCCCTAGAAGATTACTTCATACAACGTACTCGTCGTGTTCCTTTTGTTGAAGCAGTTGATATTACTGCTACAACTCAAGATGATGGTACAAACAACATGCGACCTAAGGACGAGTGGATTTATCCTGCCAATCCCGCTACTGGAGCTTCTAACAACGGTCTCACTCTTCGTCAACAGCAGCCACCAGCCACTGATCCTGCAGACTTAGAGGGTGATGAATTGCTACTTGGCGATCGCATGACTGTGGGTAATGGACTACCAGCTGAATGGTGGGAGCCGGATTTAGCCAAATTTGTCAATTTCTACGATCAACAACCCCAATTTGTTGGGGGTAGTGATACTCCAAATGCTTTTACCTGGAATGGTTCCACTGAACCTCGTACCCGTATGACCCAGGTGATACCTTTAGATGATATCGGTGATACCAGTCGGGGTGGTTTTTGGGAGCGCTCGGCAGCAGAAGCACCAACTCAACCTCTGGATGGGATAGGAGGTTTGCGGGTTATTACTGGAGCGGGTATTTATGATCCATCAATTCCTCTTCCTGCAACTCCACCACTATCACTAAACAATACTTCATTTTTGAGCGATCCTAATACCGGTGCAAGGCAGGTAACAGAACAAACTCCTAATGCTCTCCCTTTTACACTTGGACTCGGCAAACCGATATTTGATGTTAGGGACGATTTGTCAACTTTTGAAGATGAAAGTTTACAGGATGACCCTAGAACAGCACCAGTAGAAGGGTTTACAGTAGTCTTCCCTGACTCAATGCCGATGTGGGAAGACTATGATGATGCTGGGACTCCTAATCGTTTTCCTTCGCCTGCAACTGACAGGAGAGGAGACCTATTAATGCGGGCAAGTGCAGTTTATCACTATCGTTCTGGTAGTAACGATCCCATTGCTTGTGTTAGTAGCTATTATGACCCTAGCAATAGTCAGACAGCTGAAAACCGAGCTACACTGCAAGATGGAACTGCTTCACCCTGGCAACCACCAGGTGTGGCTGCTACTCCTACTGGTAATGGTCTTTCTAATAATGGCATTAGTTATCCAGCTTCTACCACCCTTTCTAGTACTATACTCTCGGTTACACCAACTAATGGGATTTTTAATGTTCCAGTGCCAGATGCTCCTAGTGGTACTGGCACATTGGCGCAAAAACTCAACTACCAAGCTAACCTAATCTTCCCCAATGGACGCTTGGTTAATGAGTCTTTGCGTAAAGCTCTCATCAAAGCTCCAGCAGACCGTAATCGAGCTGATGAAGCTGCCATTGATTCGACAATTTGTGCTCTAGAAATTGCTGATGGTAGTTTAGCTCCCAACAATATCGTAGTACCCCACGGAGCTATCTATGAAACTACTTTCCTAGATGCTCGCCAAGTCAAAGCAATTGAGAGTGAACCTCTTTATGACCCCGCTACCAATGTTCCTAATACTATCACCTCAGACTATGACCTAAGCCTTGCTGAACGCCAGCCTTTGGAAATCCGGGCGACGGTGCTGGACATAGATCAGCTGCGACAAACAGCATATGCAGGAACATTAACGACTGTCCCTGCACCAGAGCATCTCCTGCCAGATAGTGGCATTATCTACGCTACTCGTGACGATGCCATACTTGATTTGAGTGCCCCTGGCGCTAATCCAGCTCCCACTGCTGCACCTATTGATCAAGCTGAAGCAGATACCAGGAAAGCCAATCAGAAGCTCAATAGTCCTGTGGACTTTGTAGTTGATCCCCATCGCCGTCCTAACGGGATTATGCTTACCAACGGTGCTATCCTTGCTCGTAAGGATAACCTCAACCAGTACAAGCAGGAAGAAAGGGGTCTGATTTTAGCCACTAACCTACCCGCTTACATTAAAGCGGCTGAGAATCCCCTCGCAGCTGGAACCTTTGGTTTTAACCTGCATCAGGATACGGGTGGAAACCTACTGGAAGAATTTACAGATCAATTAGCAGGCAGAGACTGGACTGCTGCTGAATTCTACAATCGTCTAGAAAATGAGCGAGATACTAACTTTGCCTGCCGCGATGGTACACCTGGACTCGATTGTGATCCTGGTGACTTGTGGCGCTCAGCAACAGTAATTTCTGATGCTGTAACTCTACTTTCTGACAATTTCCGGTTCGGCTTCCGCAATGAGGGAGATTATGACCTGAGGAAGAATGCGGATAATTTGACTAATAACCTGGCATTTCAGGGATATGACTTAGATGGTGACGGAAACATTGATAATGCAACTCCCTTAGACATTCGAGAAACAAGCGTTAGTCTCGATTTCAATGGTGACGGTGCGATCGACAATGAGTTTATTCTTGTTGATGATGATAACAATCCAGGAACTATCCTTGTTAAACCTACTGAGGCTCAAATACCTTTAGTTGTGGCACGGCGGTTAAACGGCTTCTTTGATAACAACTATCTTCAGAGTGCTAATTGGTTTGATGCTCTTGGTTTTCCTAAAGACTTTGATGCGGCT
The DNA here is from genome assembly GCA_010692635.1 of Symploca sp. SIO2C1. Lineage (GTDB taxonomy): Bacteria > Cyanobacteriota > Cyanobacteriia > Cyanobacteriales > Coleofasciculaceae > Caldora. The sequence goes on from JAAHGL010000249.1 coordinate 2,563, forward strand.
GCTGGTATTCAGGGTAGTTCTTATGTCAACAATTTAGTTACTCCGATTCAACGAAGAGCGGCATTTCCACAATATGCAATGGAAATGTGTCTGAAACCATTGGTTGAGTTATGTGGACCGGATGATTGGGTAGCTGGTTATGATCTTGACGAGAATGGTGTGTTAACTAACGCAGAACTTAACGATAAGGCATCAGATTTAATTAGCGCGACACCAGCAACAAATCGACGAGATCTCTGGGGAGCCGGGACTACAGGTAAGCTAGATCCTACAGATCCTACAGATAGAGAATTTCCTTTACCTTATGATATCAACAATGATGGTGACGGAGATGATCCAGGTGAGGAAGAAGCACTCTGGCACTATCCCCGCCGCATCGCTTTCCTAAGGGACGGAGATAATCTTCTCCAGTTGGATACCAATATGCCAGTACCTCTAGGAGTTGACAATAATGCTACTCTTGCTGATAAAAACGATGATTTTGTAAGAGAATATCCCTACTCTGGTGGGCGACCTCCCAATGTACCCAATGCTCTCTGGTACAAGACAACCGATGACACTAATGTCAATCCTCCGACCGACATCGATTATGGTAATAAAAGGTTATTCTTCACCAACCAAGTAGCAAACAATTTAACCCAACAACCACTGTTAGTTCCCGTGATGCAACTTCACGCACCAGAAGATACTCCTACAGGCAAGGTAGAGGATATTCTTGGTGGTTCTGGTAGGGATGGAACCTGGATGCAAAACCCGGCTGCTGATACAACATTTAACCTCATAATGGCTACAGGGGATAATCCCGCTCGTCCTTTACCAGTTGAACAAAACGGTGGTATGCCTAATATGCCCAACTTCCTAGAAAACTGGGCAAGAAAACCAGGAGGCGGTAAATGGACTACTAACATCGCTGGTTCATTTATTCAGTTCAGGCGTAGAGCTTTTGCTACAGGTCCATTTCTCCATGTTCTAGGAACTAATGATGTTCCTAAGGACAACCTAAATAAAGACCCTCTCTTTGGAGACTACCCACAGCAATACACTGGTACAGAATCAACGGATGCTTCTCCTTTCTACTCTGCACCTAACCGGGCCTGGGGTTTTGATGTAGGACTATTATCTCAGTTACCTGACTTGTTCTCCTCATTGATCACCACACCATCTGCTGGAGAGCCCAATGAATTCTACCGGGAAGTGAGTCGGAATGACGATTGGATACAAACTCTGTTGTGTGCTCAAACTTTTGATACAGCAACCAGCACTGCTACTGGTAATGCCGTTTCTCCTGAATCTCGACCCGGCAACTGTCCTCCACCTCCAACCCCATGATTACCTGCAAACAAACCTACAAATCTCCTAAATCAACCCAGAGAGGATTCACTATCATTGAATCCCTGATAGCGATTCTAGTATTAGCAATCTTGCTAGCAGGGGTGGCTCCAGTGATCTTCCTTTCCGTAGCATCAAGGGTTAATGCCCGGCGGATAGAACGGGCAACTGAGGCCGCCAGAACCTACATGGATGGCGTTAGGGTTGGCGCCATACCAGCACCAGCAGTAGAAATCGGTGATGCTCCTGATCCCACTACTAATACGGGTAGTGCAACTTTTATTCAAGATGCTCCTGCTCCTGTAGCGGCAAATTTACCCGCAACAGTAGATTGGACTGTTGACTCAGGCTTTTACTGCTTTGATCTTGATGAAACTGCAGGTTGTAACGCCGGTAGTCCCCTTGACTTAGTAATCCAAGGTTTCCGCACAGCTACCCGGACGACTGCTAGTGAAGGTTACCGCCTTGGGGTAAGGATTTACAGAGCCCAGGCTTTTGCTGGTGGTAATCTGGAAACCAATGTCTCCGGTGGTACACAATCAGCCTTCACCGGAACCTTGGGTAATATTCAAGCACCATTAGTAGAAATGACTACAGATATTGCTCCTAGTGGAGTCAATGCGGGTTCTTTGAGCGAGTGGTGCGCTCGCCTGAGAGATACTACTAATACTAATTCCACTTGCAATTAGGCGATTTTTGATAATGATTGTACCCGCGATGCCATGCGTTATGCTTCCCGATGCTGCTGGCGCGACACGACTAAAACTGTAGGTTGGGTGGAACGAAGTGAAACCCAACGAAATATGCTCCGATGTTGGGTTGCGCTATCGCTTCACCCAACCTACCTATTCCCTAATTTAAGGTGTGTCGCGCCACTACGATAGGTACATTTTTTCTGGGAAATTACCCTAAGTATCCGTCAACTGAGAGAGGAATTGCTTCATGCTCAACCCAATAAGATTCTTGCTAACTCATCAGCTCAAATCCTCCAAAGCAGCTAACCTTAACAGCGGCTTCACCATAACTGAGCTGCTCGTGGGCATGATTGTTGCCGTACTCGTCATCACTCCCTTATTGGGTTTCATGATCAATATACTGAGTACAGATCGCAGAGAACAAGCTAAAAGCAACTCTGAGCAAGAAATCAAAATTGCCCTCGACTATATCACCCAAGACCTACAACAAGCAGTTTACATCTACGATGATGCTGGCTTGACTGGTATTGCAGGGCAATTACCACCAGGTAACGGAGCTGTTGGTTGTAACGACGGTGCTGCAGATACTTGCGAACCAGTGTTAGCCTTTTGGAAACGGGAGATTAAAGAAAATGTTATCCCAGTAGGTGGTGACTTTGATGATGCCTACGTTTACTCTCTAGTAGCTTACTATTTAGTTGAAGGTAATAATCCTGACGATACTTGGTCTAATGCAGCTCGCGTTGCCCGATTTGAAATTAGTGGAGGAGTAATTAACCCAGCAAACAATGCTGTTTTAGTCGCAGCAGATGCTGGCTTTGCACCCTTCGATTTGAGTGGTTCAGGAGATCTAGAAACCAAGATGAACGGTTGGACAAAAGCAGCAGGGGACTATACTGCAAACTTTGGCAGCTTAGTTCTACTTGATTATATTGACAAAGAAACGCCTAATGGAGTGAATCCACCAGCCCAGATCAATTGCACAGGTAGTGAAACCAGAGTGCCAGCAAATAATAATATTGATAGCTTCTACGCCTGTGTCAATTCCGGAGACAGTTACGCCCGAGTGTACCTCAGAGGCAACGCCTTAGCTCGCCTCGAACAAAATGATTTTGACTACAAAGCCAATCTAGCTAGCAGTCTCTTTCCCACTGGAACTATCCAAGTTCAAGGTGGTGGTTCCCTATTTACCCGCTAGTTATTGGGAGATGGGGAGATGGGGGAGATGGGGAGATGGGGGAGCTGGGGGAGCTGGGGGAGCTGAGGGAGCTGGATAGACAGAGAGATACTCCCTATTTATTACCCAATTCCCAATTCCCAATTCCCAATTCCCAATTCCCAATTCCCAATTCCCAATTCCCAATTCCCAATTCCCAATTCCCAATTTCCAATTCCCAATTCCCAATTCCCAAACACATGAATATCCTAACTATAATTAAACAATCAACTCTGAAACCTGCTAGGGACTCATCAACTCAATCGAACTCAGGATTTACCCTAATTGAGATACTCGTAGTAGTAATCATTATCGGAGTCTTAGCTGCGATCGCAGCTCCTAGTTGGCTAGTTTTTGTTAACAGGCAACGGGTTAATAAAGTCAACGATATCATTTTAAGTTCGCTCCAAGATGCTCAGCGACAAGCAAGAAAGACAAAAACAAACTACAGTGTCAGCTTTAGGGCTAACGGTGGTGTGTCAGAAGTAGCCACTTATCAAAATCCCCCCGGTGTAACTATTCCCGTAGATAGCCTGCCATGGAAAAGTTTAACAAGTGATCTAGATATCAATTCTAACCAAGTCGTACTTTTGAGCAATTTGAGTGGTGATAATGAAGCTGTAGCTAATAGTAATACTATCGGCGCTAACGATGTGAGAACTATTACTTTTAATTATCTAGGTGCCCTGCCAGATGATGCAGATCTCGGTCCAGATCCATCACCTGGTTTAATAGTAGGAGTAGCTATACCCCAAGATGCTAACAATGTTATTGCAGCTACAAAGCGATGTGTCAAGCTCAGGACTCTCATTGGGGGAACGCAAACAGGCTCTGGGGATACAGAATGTCCTTAGTAGCGTGGCACAGCTAATTTTTTAGAATTTAGAATTTAGAATTTAGAATTTAGAATTTAAGAATAAGGATTTTGTTTGGTTCCTCTGTCTAAGGCTTGCGCCTAGCCTGGCTCAACCCAAGCTAAAACAGTTAAGCTCATCCCACGACTAAAGTACGTGGGATTTCGCGTTATTTGTTGTTGGTTGTTAGTTGTTTGTCAAGAAAAACAAATAACAAATAACAAACAACCAAGCGGCGGGCGGCTATCCCTCCCATCCCTAGAGCGTCAGTCGAGTAGAAGTCCTTGACAAATGAGACAAAATATAAATCCTGTAGGGGCGAAGCATTCGCACCAATCAATGGTAAGCGATCGCGATAAATTACCCTGCGAATGCTTCGCCCTAAGCGAGTTTTTCCTTGCATACACAGTATGTTACTTTTGTCAATATCGAGAATGGACCGACGCTCTAGAAGGAATGCGCTTCACGCCGCTTTCGGTGATTGCATTTGTTGTAATCATTGCTTTATTATTATTGAACCTGAAAGTATTAGGTGTAGGTTGGGTTGAGGAACGAAACCCAACACTCTTCACATATTCCGTTGGGTTTCACTACGTTCTACCAACCTACATTTTAAAAAGTGTATTATTATGCGAATTAATGAAACAGGAACTTGTGGAACAATATGATCCAAGGTGAGTTTAATAGTCGAGGGGAATTATTCTTTGAAATTGGAGCGATCGCAATTTTCTGATGTGATGAGAAAATTTTTCCCTAAACCTGCCCCTACAAAATCATCATTATTCATTACTCATTACTTATTACTCATTACTTATTACTTCCTTGCTATCACTGCTAAATTCCAGGCAAAACGCTTCATCAAAGGTATCTTTTTCAAGACTTTATCTAACATTTCCAGACGTTGATACTCCCCTTTCAATCTTTCCTGTTCAATAATAATTTTCTTCCAATATCGCTCCTGATTGGGATCAACTTTTTCAATTAAATAAAAACGCAAGAAAATCCAAAGGGTTGCTAGCCAAAAAGTATCGTAAACAGTCTCAGAAAATAGAGATTTGATATAATCGACAAGATTAATATCCAGAGGCATTTCATCTTCTGTACGCACCTCTGTTGCCAGACGCCGATAAACATTAATCACTGGATTGTGCCTTAAAGGATCCCAAAAACAAGCTTTACCTCCTGGTTTGAGCACTCGGTGCATTTCCTCTAAAGCAATTTTTGGTTCGGGAATATGGTGCAGTAAATTGGAAGCATAAACTAAATCAAAGGTGTTATCAGGAAAATCTAAGGCCATAGCGTTGGCAGTACATCCTTCAATGGCTACACCATTCGCTGCTGCCAATTTAAGCGCTACTTCCACCATTCCCGGAGAGTAGTCAGCTGCAACACAATGGGCCCCTTTTGTAGCAAAATAAACGCTATTTTCTCCAGCACCACAACCCAAATCCAAAAGCTTTTTACCAGTAATATCTCCCATCTGTTGCAAGATGAAGCGATTTTCCGGAGCAGTGCAAGCTTCAAAATAATCTGCCACCCGAATACCCTCTACATCAATAGCAGCTGCCCAAGTATTATGGAAGCGTCGCTCTTTGTCTAGGGTTTCTTCTGACATGCTAATTGCTAATTGCTAATTGCTAATTGCTAATTGCTAATTGTTAATTGGGAATTGGGAATTGGGAATCGGGAATGGGAAATTGGGAATTGGGAATATTTCCCTTGTCTCTTTTATCTCTGCGTCTCCCTCAGCTTCCCTAACTTCCCTCAGCTCCCCCAGCTTCCCCAGCTCCAGAAGTCCCTAATTAGCGACTACTTCTCGTACCGGCTCACTAGTTGCCTGAGCATTTTGGATTGCTCGATAAAGCCTATTAAGAGCATTCACATAAGCTTGAGCTGAGGCAACAACAATATCGGTGTTGGCTGAATGACCGGAAAAGATCTGTTCATTGTACCGTAGGCGAATTGTTACTTCTCCTAAAGCATCAATTCCTCCTGTTACTGACTGCACAGAAAATTCAATTAGCTGGTTAGGTACATTCACTACCCGGTTAATTGCCTGGTAAACAGCGTCTACAGGTCCTGTACCAATTGCGGCATCAGTTAGTTCTTCACCATCAGGTGTGCGTAATGTTACAGTTGCAGTAGGACAAGTGCGATCGCCACAGGAAACTTGTACCAACTCTAAGTGGAACAGTTCCGGTGCTTGGCGGATTTCATCGTTAACAATCGCTTCCAAATCCCAATCGGTAATTTCTTTCTTCTTATCTGCAACTTCTTTGAAGCGGAGAAATGCCTTATTTAAGTCACTTTCTGAGAGTTCAAACCCCAATTCCTTGAGGCGAGTGCGGAAGGCATTGCGACCGGAATGTTTCCCCAGTACAATCAAGTTGTCGGTTAAACCAATAGACTGGGCATCCATAATTTCGTAGGTTAGCTTATTTTTGAGCACGCCATCCTGGTGAATGCCAGACTCATGAGCAAAAGCATTGGCTCCTACTATTGCCTTGTTGGGTTGCACTAACATGCCAGTGAGGTTAGAAACTAGACGAGAAGTCTTGTAAATCTGCCGTGTGTCAATCTTCGTTAGTGGTTCCTCTGACTCAACTGGACGTCCTAAATAGGGGTTAAAATACTGACGCCGCACATGGAGAGCCATGACTAATTCTTCTAGGGAAGCATTTCCTGCTCGCTCACCAATCCCGTTAATGGTACATTCCAATTGACGAGCACCATTCTTAACGGCTTCTAGGAAGTTAGCTACCGCTAAGCCTAAATCATTATGACCATGAACAGAAATAATCGCTTGGTCAATATTGGGGACGTTTTCCTTAATTCCCCGAATCATCTCCCCAAACTCACTGGGTGTTGTATAACCCACAGTATCAGGAATATTAACCGTCTTAGCACCAGCAGCAATCGCCCGCTCTAGAACTTGGTAGAGATATTCTGGATCAGAGCGGACAGCATCCATTGGAGAGAATTCTACATCATCCACAAAGGATTTAGCGTAGGCTACCATTTCTTCTGCTATCGCTAAAACCTCTGCTCGAGATTTTTTGAGTTGGTACTCTAAATGAATGTCTGAGGTAGAGATAAAGGTGTGAATTCTGGAATGAACCGCCGGTTTGATAGCTTCTGCTGCTGCTTTAATATCTCCCTTGATTGCTCTTGCCAAACTACAGATAATCGGACCATCTTCAGTACCTGTATCCTGAGCAATTTTTTGCACAGCCTCAAAATCTCCGGGACTAGCAAAAGCAAAACCCGCCTCAATCACATCCACTCCCAGACGTGCTAGCTGCCGAGCAACGAGTAGCTTCTCGTCTACATTTAGGGTAGCTCCAGGACATTGTTCCCCATCCCGGAGTGTAGTGTCGAAGATAATGATGCGGTCTGGTTGTGGTTGTTGGTTCATGATTCAATTTGCCGACATTTCAAAATTGATGGACCCTCTATTCCTCAAAGATACCAAATATTTTTCCTTTAATTGTAATTAATACTCCATTTTCTCAATGGAGTCACGTATCTCGTTCAAATCTATATAACGGTCAGTGGCATTTCTTAATTCTCTAGCAATCATTCCCTCTGTTGAGACTACTGTAATATGAGTATTTTTTGAACGTAACAATTCAATTGCTCTTTCAAAATCACCATCTCCACTAAATAAAATTACCCTGTCATACTGATCTACCGTGTTAAACATATCAATAACAATTTCTATATCTAAATTTGCTTTTTGAGAATAGCGACCGGAATTATCATCATAATATTCTTTCAG
>JAAHGL010000025.1 GCA_010692635.1 Symploca sp. SIO2C1
TGAATTATCTTGCGCAATTCCCTACTGAAGAAAGATACTCTCTGACTGACCAAATTCGTCGTTGATCTCGCTCTATTTGTGCCAATCTTGCTGAGGCGTGGCGAAAAAGAAGATACAAAGCATCATTGTTACAGAATAAGTATCTCAAAGACTGGTCAAGAATTGTATCTTATCACTTTCCTCATCTGTCATTACCGGAAGTAGCAGGCTTGTCTAGTTGGAGTTTTGGCATGGTTATAACTGGTTCAAGTAGTCTGACGAGAGTTTCTGAATTGATTGCTAAAGTAAATGGAGAAAAAACGAATACAGTACGAAAAAGACTCAAAGAATGGTATCAAGAGAGTGAGGCAAAGAAGGGAAAAAAAGGCAATAATTAGATGTCAGTAAATGCTTTGTACCTTTATTAAAATGGATTATAAGCTTATGGAATAGTGAAGAAAAATGGCTGCCACTGGCATAAAACCAGATTAAGAGAACCAGCTAGAGCTGAAAGAATCTGGTTAGCTATGGCAGTAGCTACTCTCTGGACTGTAACAGTTGGTAGTGATGAACAGCGACATTTATCAGAAAACTTCAAAGACCAAGTAATTATCGAAAACTGTGAAAATTAGCAATTTCAATTGAAGCCAAAAAATCGAACTATATCTTATTTTTTACAAGGACTAATTAAGATTATTGCCGATTTACTTTGTGGCAAAGGTATTTCCTTAAATGGATTATTTTCCCAATCATATGAGTGTGGTGAATACTTCCTAATATACAATTCCTTCTTTCTTCCTTGTCTACTTTCCCTCCTTGTCCTCCTTGTCTCACCGACCCTAGCATCTTATGTAAAAAACCTACCCTTGTCAGGGGGGTCAACCCCAGCCAATTCGCCAACAACATCTTTGAATCCAAGGCGGATCAAGGAATTCAACTAGTTAGCTATGTCTAAGCTTAAGTTGACACTAATGTTACCCCTACGATTAATGCGATAAATGCACGAGAGTTATTCTTAAATTGATATTTATTGCTCCTTTTGCAGCAAGTATGCTTTTAATAAGCTGAGGGTGTGGGGTATCGATTGTGGAACTGGCATCTTGCCAGTTGCTCTGAAGAAACGTCGGGCGCTCTTGATATACAGAAGCAAAACTAAGCAAAGGAGCAATCTAGATGTCTAACAAAGAACAACAAGCGGCTGTTTTAGATGCAACAAAAAGGGCAAGTGAACAATGGCAATTAGCCTTTAATTCAGGGGATGCAGCTGGTTGTGCAGCCCAATATGAAGCAAATGCGGTAATGCAAGCCAAGCCTTTTGGTACTTTTACGGGTACTACCGAGATTCAAGCATTTTGGCAAAAGCTGATCGATGATGGTTTTGCTGATGTTGAATATCTAGGAACCTCCATCAAGGTAGTCGATGAAACAAGGGCAATATTAACTGCTAACTGGAAAATGAACAAAGCTCATGGCGTAATTCATCAAGAGCTTTGGGTATTGCAAGAAGATGGTACTGCTAAATTACGTGAGGATGATTTTGAAGCAATAGGTTAATTCTTGTTTTTCAACCTAACACCTAACACCTAACTTAATTGAAGGCAAAACATGAGCAGAATTGCTGTTTTAGGCATCGGAGCAATGGGTTCTCGTATTGCCCAGAACCTTCTCCAGACAAATCACCAAGTAATTGTGTATAATCGCACGGCGGATAAGGCAAAGCTTTTGCTAGAGCAGGGCGCTATTTATTCGGCCCAACCTAGAGAAGCTGCGGAGCAAGCTGACATTGTTATTAGCATGGTTACTGATGATGAGGCATCAAGAGCAGTTTGGCTTGCTCCAGAAACAGGAGCTATATTAGGACTTAGCAAAAATGCGATCGCGATCGAGTCAAGTACGTTAACTGTTAATTGGACAAGGGAATTAGCAGTAGAAATTGAGCGTCGTGGAGCAGAATTTTTAGATGCTCCTGTAGTTGGCTCTCGTCCACAAGCTGATGCCGGAAAACTGATTTATTTGGTTGGAGGCAAGGCAGAAATTTTGAGGAAAGTTCAAGACATTCTGCTATCTGTTGGTGCAACCGTTCATCATATCGGTTCACTCAGTCAGGGGATGGCGATGAAACTTGCTGTTAATGCACTGTTTGGCATTCAGGTGGCGGCTTTAGCAGAAATCATGGGAATGCTAACAAAGAACGGGGTAACAAGTGCAAAAACAATGGAATGTCTCGGTAACTTGCCTGTTATTAGTCCTGCTGCCAAAGGTGCAGGCAATCTAATAGTGGCAAACAATCATACACCCATGTTCCCCATTGGCTTAGTGGAGAAAGATTTCCGCTATGTTATGCAAGCAGCACAAGTTGTTAATGCTGCAACTCCTACATCTGCTGCCATTTATAGCATTTATCAAAATGCGATCGCTAAAGGGTATGGTAATGACAATATTACTGGAATTGCTCAACTTTTCCTCTGATTGTCTTTAAGCTCATTCCAAGACTATAGAACTTACCTATTTAACTGTCATGCTGAACGTAGCGCAGCGTAGTGAAGCATCTCAGACGCCTGGATATCCTTTGCTACCGCTCAGGATGACATAATTCTGTTACGGTGCGTAAGTCCTAGCAAATTAGATGCGTACAAGCTTATTTCACGTCCTTTGTTATTAATCATACTAAATTCGGTTATTCCTGAGTGCCGATGTCATCGCAGAGTTTTCTATCCCTCTTTTCAACCATGGGATTATTCTTCAGATAATCCCGCAACCAATCGCAACCCCGCACCAACAGTTGCTCCAAATTCTCCACCCGCCACAGCCGCACAGTGTTGTCTTCTGATGCACTGGCAATCGTCTGTCCATCGGGGCTAAAACTCACGCTATAGATTGGACCTTCATGTCCAACGAAGGTAGCTAAAGGCTTGCCCTGCCGATTCCACAGCCGCACGGTGTTGTCTTTTGAGGCGCTAGCTATCGTTTGCCCGTCGGAGCTAAAACTCACGCTATAGACCCGGTCATTATGTCCAGTAAAGGTAGCTAATTCCTCGCCCTGTCGGTTCCACAGCCGCACGGTTTTGTCTCTTGAAGCGCTAGCTATTGTCTGCCCATCAGAGCTAAAACTCACGCTATAGACTGGACCTTCATGTCCAACGAAGGTAGCTAAAGGCTTACCCTGCCGGTTCCACAACCGCACAGTTTTGTCCATTGAGGCACTAGCTATTGTCTCCCCGTCTGGACTAAAACTGATGCTAAAGACCCGGTTCTGATGCCCAGTAAAGATAGTTAATAACTTACCCTGCTGATCCCACAGCCGCACGGTTTTGTCCCATGAGGTGCTGGCAATCGTCTGCCCGTCCGGACTAAAACTCACGCTAGTGGCCCAGTGCTGATGTCCAATAAAGGTAGCTAACGGTTGACCCTGTAAGTTCCACAGCCGCACGGTCTTGTCCTGTGAGGTACTAGCTATCGTCTCCCCATCAGGGCTAAAACTCACGTTATTAACCAAGTCCTGATGTCCAGTGACGGTAGTTAACGGTTGACCCTGCCGGTTCCACAGCTGCACGGTTTTGTCTTTTGAGGCGCTGGCTATCATCTCCCCGTCGGGGCTAAAACTCACGCTATGGACTCGGTCCTGATGTCCAATGAAGGTAGCTAACTGCTGATCCCGCTGGTTCCACAGCCGCACGGTTTTGTCCTCTGATGCACTGGCTATTGTTTGCCCGTCGGGGCTAAAACTCACGCTATAGACTGGGTTCTGATGTCCAATGAAAGTAGCTAATAACTGATGATCCTGACGGTTCCACAGCCGCACGGTTTTGTCCTGTGAGGCACTGGCTATTGTTTGCCCGTCGGAGCTAAAACTCACGCTATAGACTGGACCATCATGTCCAATAAAGGTAGCTAATTTCTCGCCCTGTCGGTTCCACAGCCGCACGGTTTTGTCCTTTGAAGCACTAGCTATCATTTGCCCGTCGGGGCTAAAACTCACGCTATAGACTGGACCATCATGTCCAATAAAGGTAGCTAATTTCTCGCCCTGTCGGTTCCACAGCCGCACGGTTTTGTCCTTTGAAGCACTGGCTATCGTCTGCCCGTCGGGGCTAAAACTCACGCTATAGACCCGGTCATTATGTCCAGTAAAGGTAGCTAATTTCTCGCCCTGTCGGTTCCACAGCCGCACGGTTTTGTCCCATGAAGCACTAGCTATCATTTGCCCGTCGGGGCTAAAACTCACGCTATAGACCCGGTCATTATGTCCAGTAAAGGTAGCTAATTCCTTGCCCTGTCGGTTCCACAGCCGCACGGTTTTGTCCTCTGATGCACTGGCTATTGTCTGCCCATCGGAGCTAAAACTCACGCTATAGACTGGACCATCATGTCCAATGAAGGTAGCTAATTTCTTCCCCTGTAGGTTCCACAGCCGCACGGTTTTGTCCGATGAAGCACTGGCTATCGTTTGCCCGTCAGGGCTAAAACTTACGCTATGGACTGGACCATCATGTCCAGTAAATCGGTTCTTTTCCTGGATGCGGTGAAGAATCTGCTGTAGAGCAAATAGAGGACTAACAGTCGGATAATTTGGTAACGGTTGGTCTTGAACTAGGTCTTTCAGCCCTTTTTCTGCCTTCACCGCTGCTAGTAAAGCTTCAAGTTGTGCCTGTGGTCTAAACTCTTGCAAAGCACTAACTCCGTCTTGCTCCAGTTTTATTGCTATAAAAAACTTTCGCCATTTTGCTTCTGTTAGCCCCAGTACTCCAGCTGACGCTACCAAGGTAACCCCCAATACCACCGTAGAAATCAGCTCCCGCCGTTTAGCCTTTTGATTCGCCTCCGCCAACACCCGTCTACTCTCCTCAGCTCGTGCCAATTCCTCCTGAGTCAACTTTTGCCGCAACTGTGCCTTCTGATGCTTCTCCCTTTCCCGTTCCAATTCCGCCCTTAACTCATTTAACTTCGGTTCCTGCTGCTGACGAATAAACGTTGCCAAATAATCGTGAACCAGCTGATAGCGATTCTCAGGATTTTCCTGTACCAAAAACACCAAGCCAGATTCCACCAAAATCTCCAACACCAAATTCCATTGGCTACTTGCCCTTGTCACATCTACCTCTAATCCCTGCAATTCCCGCGCCAATTCCCCACCAGTCTTGAGAGGACGAGTATTTTTTTCATCCGTCAGCAAATACAGCACCAACTCCGCCACCCACTGGTTCTCAGCACCACAGTCTTGGACAACTTCTTCTAAAAATTGGTTAACCAGTTTGTCCTTAGTGCCCCTTACCTGATATTGCTCCAGCGTGGTAATTTTTGCTGATTGCAGCTGCGTCCCTACTATCTGCAACTCAATTGGGCGCACTTCTCCCACTTCTCCCGCCAAATCCTTGACTAATTCATCCACCAAGTCAGGCTCTAAGTAAAATTGAGAGCGTTCTGTTAAGTTCTCGATTACAGATTTAGCATCTGCTGGTGAAAAGTTGCCTAAATAGTAGAGAATATTCTTGTAATCGTCATCAAATCCCTGCAAATTTGTAGTGCGACTTAACTCCAACAAATATTGGATATAATCCTCCCGCAGCGATAGGATAATCTTGACATAAGGAATCTCCAAACACTGGCGCAAAAATTCATAAAATGGTCGCCTACTAGCTTGATCTTTGTAAACAAAGAAAAACTCTTCAAACTGGTCAAAAATCAGCACCGTTAATCGATGGCGCTGTTCATTTTGCTGCAATTGTTCCAGAATGGTTGGTAAATCGGGAGATTCAGAAAGGGCGGGTTTTGCCGAGAGATTATCTGTCGAATCGGAAATTGATTGGCTAAACCCGCCCCTACAACCGGGCTCATCTAGCAATCGCTTACCTAATTCCCCAACCCAATCTGTATAAACATCCACAACAACAGGCACAGCCTCGCGCCCTTCAAAAGAGGTAACCTCCAGTGCTGGCACTAACCCCGCCTGCAAAATCGAACTTTTCCCTACCCCCGACTGCCCATAAATTACCGTCAGCTTGCAATCAGGGCGCTTGACTCTCTCAATCAGGCGCTCCACATCCTGCTGCCGCCCAGAAGCTGCAACAATATCCTCTACTATCTTCCAATCCTCGCGTCTCCGTTTCCCCGCTTCCCCGTGTCTAAAAACAGGTGGCTGCAAACGCCCCGCCCCGACAAAAGCCCGCAAACCATACTGGCTCTCAACTTCCCGCTGCTCTAGCTTAAGGTGAAATGCTTCTAGATACTGACCTTGCTCAAAATAAAGCGATCGCAATTCTGTTAGTATCTCAAAATAAAGGCTAAGCTCCTCGTGAGGTTGGGTTTTATCTCTAGCTTGTTCTAAATTACTGATAGCATCTTGTTTTTCACCTAACTTCTGCTGTGACTTGGCTAGAATTAAGTGATATAAAGCACAATCAGGAGCATCCAATTTTCGCAAATTTGTTGTTGTAGTGCAAGCATCTTGCTCGCGTTCAGTAACCCCTTGCTCGCGTTCACTTAGAGTTAAATATTCCCTTCTTCCTCCTGTTCCCCTCCTTCGAGGGGTTAGGGGTGGGTTCTGCCTCCTGCCTTCTCTAACTTCCAGAGCTTGTTTCGCCCATTGATTTGCTTCCTGCCACTGCTCATTTTTGAGAGCAACTTCTGCCAAAAAGCCATAATCTTCAGCTAACTGCCTTGGTAATCCATGATTTTGGTGCAACTCCAGGGCTTTTTGGGCAAGATTTTGTAGAGCTTCCCAATCTTGTAAACCTCTCAGCACCTTACCTAGTTTACTAATATGTTTGGCAACTAAATCTCGACGTTGCGCCTCCTCAAACTTATCAAGACATTGCTCGAGATAATTCCTACTTTCGGACCAATATTGTTCCCCTTTGTGGTAGTAAACTAAGCCAATATGTAGTAGAACAATACACTGTTGATATAACTTACTTTTCTCAGTATCTAGAACTTCCCCTCCCGGGAGGGAGTTGAGGGGTGGGTACAAAGCCAAACTTTGTTGATAATGCTCCAGAGCAACATCAAGTTGGTTATCTCTGTCGTAAATCAAACCCCTGATAAAAGCTAAACTAGCCTTTAGTTCCGGCTCCAATTCTTGTCTACGACTGTGCAAATCCTGCTCAACAGCTTCAAGTTCATCATGGGTAAACGAAATTTTAGGTGAGATTGCTATTCTCCGCGTCTCCGTGTCTCCGCGTCTCCGTGTCTGCTTAGTTGTTTCCCTTACCCATTCATCACTTTCTACCGTAAAACTTGGCTCCTCAGCAAAAACTTGCTCTGCCTGTTGGCGCACTAAACCTACCAACTCCTCATCAGACAGCATAAATTGAAGGGGTGAACCAGCCCAACTCTTAAAATCCGGTGCCACCCGCACCAGTTGTCGAAAAACCCTATCTGTCACCCACAAGACTACCGGGAAAGCCAAACTGCGAAATTGATCTCGCACCTTATTAGTAGCCCCCAGCAAATCATCCAGAGCTACCACTGACTCCAAACCCAAAACCATCACAGCCTCGGTTGGCTGCTCCCCAAAATCTTGGACGATGGTAGTATAAAGTGTCTCAGCAGAGGGCAACAGGGCTAACTCTCCAACCTCCATGCGGCATTGCTCACGCACCTGTTGCAAAATGCGATCGCGCAAACCAGTATAGTTGCACCGCACCAGAATCAGAGAAAATTTTCCTTGCGATCGAGTTAGCGATCGCACTAAAGTTTTGAGTGAGCGATCGTTTTCTAATTCGTGTGGCTTGGTCATATAGTATCTTCAGGAAAAGGTAAGGAGAACTCACCACAAAGTCACAAAGAACACAAAGAGAATTTATGCGTCATAACGTCGTAATCTGCCCCAATTCTAAATTCTAAATTCTAAATTCTAAATTCCCAAACTACCTAACAATTTTGTTGCTTCCACACCTTATATTTTTCTGTTTCAAACAACAGCGGATTAAGACAAAACCAGCTCCCTTGCTCATCGAGATATTCAAAGACAAACAAACTTCGCAATAAGGTTTGGTATTCTGTATCCCCTTTAACTTTTTGCTCCTTTACCACTTGAAACAGCAACTGCCACTCCTGCTCATCAATGGCTAAGAGCAAGCCATCCCGCTCCTTGCGAATCGCCCTTTCTAGCACAGAACGAGAAATCGGCGGATCCGCTTCCCGCAGACAGCCAAAAAGCATTCCCAACAAATTCCGCACATGACCGCCACTAACCTGGCATAATCGATCTAAGGTCTCCAAACTATCAAAAACCTCTGTTACTAAAGCAAGACGCTCCTCTGGCTCAGCATCTGGGAAAGCTCTAGCTAATGCCATCTGCCGCAACAAAGCCATTCCCTCAGCACATTCACCACCATCTCGCAATTGTACTGGCACCATTGGCAATACCATCGGACTTTCACCACGCCCTAGGCGATTTTTTAGCGCTTCCCGCTCATTGGAGAAAATCAACGACAGGGGTACAGTGTAAACCACATGGCAATTCAATTGGCTCAGCTGCTCTCCCCGGTCAACAAAGAGATATTCTGGTAGTAATTTGCTCGATGATGAACCTTGCTTATTTTCGATTCGATCGAGGTTATCCACAATCACCACCAGCCCTTTTTTACCCCGCTGCTTTAACTGCTCCGTGGCAACCTTGAGAATTTCTTCATTAATATATTTCAGAATCTGAGTAGTTTGCGGTTCCAGGTACTGCCTCAGTTTAGAGCGAGTCTGCGGGCTATTTTTCGCCTTTGCTGTAATCTTACCAATACCCACAGGCAGCGACAATTCTACCCCTTTTTCCGTACTCGCCTTAATGCCAACTCCTGCCAACTCAGCATCAGCACTCAGCTCTATCGGAGTCTGCAAAAACTCTCCGGTTCGTTTCAAAAATGCCTGAAAACCCTTAGGTTGCAGCTCTACCTGACTCTTCTCTAAACTCTCACTAACCTGATGCGCGATCGCAAGTAAAATATCGGTAAGATCGACATCTGCCACATCCAAGTCTTCAGTAGCTTGAAAGTAGACGACATAAAACCCAATCGTTTCCAACTCAGCTTTAAGACGCAACAACTCTGTAGACTTACCGCAGCCAATATGTCCAGTAAATAGCTGACAAGTAGACTTATGAGGCGACAAACGGCTAATAGTTCGCTTAAGCGCCTCAATAACTTTACCACCTCGGACAGTAGCAAAATCAATATAGTACCCTCGATCCTCAGCATTGCCCATATCTATGGTTGTGCCAGGGTTACAAGCATCAAAAAATCTTTCTAAATCTAGCCTCATGACAATGCCCTGTGTGCAGTCAACACTACTTGCATAAACTCAAGTTATGACATAACAACATGCTCTGAGGCAGCTATTCCGGAAATTGCCTTAGAAAAGTGAATTAAGCTCATCCCACCTAATGCAAGTCGTGGGATGCAAGCGTCATTAGTCACATCATGTCCGCCTATATAAAGTAAAGATAAAGAAGTGGAAGAGTCAAGCAGCAAGGTGGGGAAGATGAAATCAGAAAATTTTTGATAATCTCATTCTCGTTATGAGTAATTTAAAATTTAGATGGAAGCGTGGCATCAGATTAGTGCTCGCAATGAACAAAGGAAAACTGCGAGCGCAAGTTTTAATACCATTGCCGGGATTCATTAGGTTTAAAGATAGAAAAAACCATTACCTAACTGTTACTACGAAATACAATGTTTCAATCCCGCTAGGATTCATTCAGTTGAAAATCACTTTCCTCATCCCCAATAGATTGTTTTAATCCATAGCTTCAACAACTTGAATAAATAAATGCTCGTCAGTAATTGTCAATTCATCTTTTTCTAGGGCAGTTTTAGTCGATTTTTGGGTTTCGCTTTGGCTCCACCCAACCTACAAGAGCAAGCGATCGCACTCAAAAATTTTGACCCTATTCACTCAATCAACTTTTTTTGGTGCAAGATCTGAGTATACTACTGCCATGAGCAAAAGCAGAAACCAAACTACATATACTACCGCTAGTATTGTTAACTATTACGCAGCTCTCGACTGGCTACAGCCTGCCGAAATCGCTATTCTAGAAAGACTTCAGCCACAGCTGGCGACTATGAAAATGCTAGATATCGGCGTCGGCGGTGGTCGCACGACTCTGTATTTTGCTCCCCTAGTCAAACAGTATGTTGGCATTGACTACTCACCTCAAATGATTGCTGCATGTCAGCAACGATTTAAAGACTCTGAGTATCCCATGAGCTTTGAAATTGGCGATGCTAGGGATATGAGTCAGTTTGATGACAACTCATTTGACTTTATTTTATTTAGCTATAACGGAATTGACTATGTTTCCCATGAAGATCGGCTCAAGATCTTGGCAGAAGTTCAACGGGTAGGAAAATCGGGCTGTTATTTTTTCTTTTCTAGTCATAATCTCCAGGCTTTAGAAAAAGGGCTAACTTGGCAAAAGCAACTTAGCATCAATCCCTTGAGAATCTATACTAATTTAGTGGCTTTGGGTTTGTTTTGGTTGTTCAATCCCTCATTAAATCGACAAAAGCTAGCAGATTCTGACTATCTAATTGTTCGCGATGACTCTCATCTCTTCCGTTTGGATACCTACTATATTCGGGCGTCACAGCAGTTGCAAGATCTGTCTCAAGATTTCAGCCAGGTAGAAATTTATCCGTGGAAAAGTCAAGAAAGGATGTTAGAAATGGATGCCCCTGTTATGGAAACAGAGTTATGGCTTTATTACCTATGTCAAACAATTTAAAATTGAAGAAAGTTTTTCGTAAGGATTCAGGTCTGTGTTTAACTCATCAATTGTACTATATTTGTGATCGCACTAATGTAGAGATCAGCAATGTTCTCTAACTACCACATACCACCTAACATCTAATTCAGCAAACCCTACTAAAAATCATGAAAGTCAAAGGAATTATACGGGGCAAAACCATTGAGCTTTTAGAATCCCTCCCTGTTCCCGACGGAATGGAAATTTTTATCGAAATTACCGATAATCTGCCAGTTGAATCAGATGAAAAATGGAAACCACTACAAGCTATCATTGGAGCCTGGAAAAATGATAAGGAAATTACTGAAATTTTTGATGAAATAGATAAGGAACGTCATGCCGATTTAGGACGAGCCATAAATTTCGATAAATTGAACTAATCCTCTCATGTACCTGCTCGATACCAACATCTGTATAGCGCTTATACAGGGAAACTTATCTGCTGTCGCTCAATTTCAGCAAAAATACCAAGATTGTTATCTCTCAACTTTGGTTCTGGGAGAACTTTATAAAGGCGTCTATTGTTCAAGTCGAGTTGACCAAAATCTGCTTGTCCTCAATCAATTTGCTAATCAACTACCCAAAATTAACTTCGATGAAAATGCTGCTAGAGAATTTGGTAAAATTCAAGGAGAGCTCCGACAAATAGGTAGACCAACCGGACAACTTGATGCTTTGATTGCAGCAGTTGCCCGTTCCCGTAACGATAGTTTAGTTACTAATAATACACGTCACTTTATTAATATTCAAAATTTGCGACTGGAAAACTGGTTAGAATCTTAAACTATCGCTAATAGTGATTAAACCTTGACTCCTTCAATCTCTTCATCGGTTAAATCATACAACTCCCGCAATTTTTGCAACTTCTCCTCACTAGGTTGCCAGAAACCCCGCCCATGAGCTTCTAACATCCTGCCAACAACATTGCGAAATGCTTCAGGATTCGCCTCTTGCAATTTTTGTGCCATTTCTGTATCTAAGGCATAGGTATCCGCGTACCCAACACTATGAGAAGCCATAGGTAAGAGCATTGAGTAGTAGAGCATTTGGTAACAGTACTAGAAGCATCTATTTTCATTAGACCTTGGACAACTTTACCAAGATGCGATCGCTCCTAGCGCATCAGCTACTCGAGTAGTGATCTCAATTAGTATCCCTCTTCTGTCACTCTGGGATATTTGCACGAATTTCCGCCATTACAGCCAAGGTAAAATCAATGTTTCAACCCGGTTTGACAGAAAAGCGATATTATCGGAAGTGCAGGTCAAATCACTTTTCTCTAGTCTTCCTCAGCAATTTCCTCACTTTTCTTTTTTCCTTGAAACTTTAAGCTCTTTATGTCTTTTGTGAATTCTTGGTAATTTTCAATTCTTTCGGTTAAGTTTTGGTCAAGCTCATAGTCTCTTTCAATACTTTCTATTTTATTCTTAATTGCCTCAGTAGGAAATCTATCATCTCCCATTAATAAAAGTTTAAGCTTGGTAAGAAACACTACAGCATCTTCTTTATTAGCACTATTTGGATGATTGTTGAAAAAACCTTCTTCTAAGTGTTTGACTTTCTCCGAAGCCTTTTCTTTAGTTCTTTCCATTTCTGCTTCATATATTTTGTCATTAAGCTCTTTAAACAAAATCTTAAAGTTATAATTAAATTTATCAAGTGCCTTTATATCTTCCGTAGCCACATCTTTTGAATCAAATTTCTTTTTCTTTTGTAATTCTTTTACTACCTCAATGACCGTCCTAGCAAAGGGAAGCTTAGAAAGATGTGGCTTATCTTTCGATGCTGATTCAACACAAGAGTTGACAGCCTTAAACATTGTCATCCCTTTATCCAATTCTGTCTGAATATTATCTTCCTTGATATCTTTTATATCGCGCTCATTCATACCACAAATAATACGACCGTATTTTTGCGCTGCCAAGACACTGATTCTCAAAGGAATAAGATCTTCTATTTGAGCATCTTTCAATTTTGCAGGAAATTTAACTCCCAAATTTTTTAAATCGCCAATCTGAATTACATATTTTTTGTTTAGTAGTTGTGTTTGCTGTAATCCGTATTTTTTTTCTGTTAGTTCTGACACGGCTTTAGCTCCGTCTGAGTCACTATCTAAAAGAACTATGACTGCTGCTTGTTCTTCATCGCGACTACATGCCAAATAGGTCATATAAGGAACATTTCCAGTTCCTCCAGCAGGAACAATTGTTATTTCATTTAAGTTCAGAGTCTCTATCTTTTGTGATGCACCCTCTTTTAATAATAGCGTTGCAGCACCTGCTAAAATAACTTGATCAACGGGACCTTCAACCATAAGATTGCATTGCCCAATATAAACAGTTTCAGCAACAAATGCTCCCAATGAAGAACGAAGTGGTTCATATCGATTATGAGCCGCACCTTTGACTACTTGTGTTCCTTCATACCCAGTTCCTTTGCTCAACACACGAATGCGTTCTGAATGGTTTTTGTCGATTAAAAAAGGAGAATGAGTAACATATAGCACTTGAGAATTAGGTTTGGCATCTTCTGGATTAGCAACTTCTTCAAAAATTTTCAATAAATCCTGTTGAGCCTGATTTGATAAGTAAGTATCTGGTTCATCCATTAAAAGAATTGTAGGCTTATTATCAGATGGTTTATAAGCTCGATGTTGGATAAAATAACTGAGAAAGTATTTTAGTCCTGAACTTCGTTCTTCAAAAGAATATTTTGTTTCTGTTCTATCGATGATACTAAACTCTAAGTTGTGATCTTTAGCAGAGATAACTATTTGAAATTTGTTATCCTGAAGCCAGTATTTAGGAAAATTAAGATTTGCTGCAAGTTGACGATTTATTTTATCTATTAGTGCTTGCGTATAGCCTATATCATCTTCTGTCATTGCGTCTGCTAATTCTAAAATGACATTAGTATTAATTTTAGCAATAGTACAGATCATATCGTAAGCAAGTTTTACACTATCATCCTGTTTCTTTTTGTTGCCTTTATCTAAATCTCCATAGGAATTTTTCAGTTGTTTGAAAACACTGTCAATAAGTTTATTTCTCTTTTCATGATTAGGAGAGTTAATCGTTGGAGGTGGTGGACTTGTCAAGATACTTTCATTTTTGAGCAAATCATCAAGCAGTGATCTAATCTTACGTCTTTGACTAGCAGATAAATACTCATACCTCGTACCCTTAGGTTCTCCTGTAATAATTTCAACTAGTTTTTGAATTGGCACACTGTCTGGAAGGGCTACATCATTTTTAAGTATCCTAATATTTGGTAATATTTGCTGAAATTTTTCTATATAATCACTCTTAACGGTATGAGGCTCTTCAACATTGGGCAAGTAAATAATTAACTGCTCAACATTTTTTCTAAATAAATAGAACCTATCGAATTTTTTTTCTTGTGGAATCTCAGAACATGCTGTGATTACATCGCACTCATCTTGAGAAAGCTCTGACCATTCAGTAACGAAGTCTGGAATACGACATGCATCTCCTGTAATAATGAATCTGTCAGAATAGCGACAGAAATCTTTAGGAGAAAGTTGACGTTCTTGATAATCGTGACCAGTATACTTTCCATTAATGGCACTCTCAATTGCAGTGAGCAGATGTGACTTCCCTGATTCATTAGCACCAACAACAGCTGTAATCTGTGGATCAATAGGTATCTTAATAAATGGAAACCACAAATCACCATCTTCTGTCTTAATAACTTCCCAAGGTTGCTTTTTAATCTCTTTTTTGGACTTACCTGATTTAGCAGTTTTGTCTTCTCTCACTAAGTATTGACGCTGATGATCCACGTTGAAAGATTTGTAGAATCGTATAAAAATTGCTTCTAGTCTCATAGCAAACGAGGGTTGAATTACGTCAACAAGTTAAGTTTATTCTTTATTTTTACTCAAGAAATTAAATAATGTCTTCCCTAAGATCACCTAATAATGGTGGTTAGTTAATCTATAATTTATACAAAACTAGTCATAATCTCGTAGAGTGGGCAAAGGAATACTGTTCCCATAGATACATCAAATAGTCCCCAATACTGCTCGGATAAGCCCTAATCCCTGGATCAAGAGTTCCTTTGGAAGGAGCATCTGGATCACCAATCATTCTGACAACAAGATATGGTGCTTGGCGCATGAGTTGGGTTCGGTAAAGCGAGGCGATATGCTCATCCAGCAAATATTTTATCTTCATACAATAGTTGCCGATTTAGTAGACTCTTGCCGAAGATCTGCCTCTGCTTTCAATTGGCGAAACCTCTGTCGTGCAGGAGAAGGGTTACGTTTTTGCTCTTCTCGCTGTTGACGGCAAAACTCTAGCCAGTCAGCCAAGTAAGTGCTAACCTCTTTTGTGTTGTGTAGATAGTAGAGGATGGTGGCGTAGATCTGCTCTAAGGTAATCGTCTCAAATTGTTGGGCAATTTCTTCGGGGGTTTTGGCACGGTAGATGTATTCGTAGAGGACACTTTCGATACCGATGCGGCTGCCTTTGATGCGAATATCGTCGGAGGCTAGAAAGTTAAAGTAGTCTTGGATTTGCATAGTAATTGGCAACCACTAAGTCCAAATTCATTTTCGATTATAGTAGAGTTGCGATCGCATTAGTCTTCCTCCACAGCAGTCTTCTCACCCAATCGGGATTGGTGGGCAAAAATGGATAATTGATCATTCAATTGTTAAAAAGCTTCAATTTGCCCACCCTACAAGATTTTCGACGTGATATAACTGGCAAGATGCCAGTTCCACAATCACATTTTTTAATTAAACCTTTACCCCTTCAATCTCCTCATCCGCTAAATCATACAATTCCCGCAACTTCTGCAACTTCTCCTCACTAGGTTGCCAGAAACCCCGCCCATGAGCTTCTAACATCCTGCCGACAACATTGCGAAAGGCTTCTGGATTCGCCTCGCGCAACTTCTGTGCCATCTCTGCATCTAAAGCATAGGTATCTGCGGCTTGGTCATACACCCAGGAATCAGTAAAATCAATTGTACCTCCCCAACCAATTAGAGCTGTCATTCGTTGGGAGATTTCATAGGCACCGCCGGAACCTTGATTTGCCATTGCTTCTGCCCATTTGGGGTTGAGTAACTTCGTGCGATACTCTAGTCTCAATAAGTCTTCCAATTGGCGGGGTGTAGTATCTTTAGAAAAGCTTTCGACGAAAGAAGCATTGACTTTTTGACCCCCTTGCTGTTCCGCTGCCCGCTTCAATCCTCCCGTATTGGCATAGTATTCCTGAATATCAGTAAGTCCATATTCTACTGAGTCGATTTCCTGGACAATGCGATTAGTGGTTTGTAACAGTTGGTTGAGGATTTCTGGGCGAGCTGCACCTTTATCTTGTCTACCGTAACTAAAAACATTGCGATCGCGCCAGGTCTTGCCTAATTCTTCTCCTGATTCCCAGTTACTATCCACTACTTGATCATTTACTAGGGAACCAAAGTCTCCAGCAGGGTTGGAAAACAACCGTGCTGAGGCATTCTCTACTCCTTGGGATTGCAAAGCTAGGGCATGTTTGCGGATAAAATTTTGGTCTTCCGGTTCCTGTAGTGCTGCTGCCCGTTGGAACAAATCATCTAGCAGTTCTAGAATATTGACAAAGGTATCCCGGAAGATACCAGAGAGATTTGCTAAGACATCGATACGAGGATGTCCTACTTCTGCTAAAGGCTTCAACTCATAACGAACAATTCGCCCTGTACCTTCTTTCACTGGTACCGCACCTACTAATTCTAGGAGAATACCTAAAGATTCTCCCTTAGTTTTAATGGCATCCAATCCCCACAACATCACTGCTACAGTTTCGGGATACTCCCCATGTTCTTCCAAATGTTGGGCGATAATTTTCTGAGCAACTTCCCTCCCCCGTTCATAAGCGGCAGGGGAAGGCATACGATAAGGGTCAAGGGCATGAATATTCCTGCCTGTGGGTAAGACACCACAACCATCCCTGAGTAAATCTCCCCCTGGTGCTGGGGGAATATACTCCCCATTCAATCCCCGCAACAGATTGGTGATTTCCTCACTAGTTTGGGATAATAGGTCACGGATTTGTAAGGCCTCCTCTAATTTGGGAGCTTCACCGTTAAGGTCGAATTGTTGGGTTACCTTATCCTTATCTGTGCCAACTGCCACTGCCTTAACTACTTCTTCGGGTAACTCCTCCCCAAAATATGCCTCAAGATAAGCAGTCAGCTGCTCAGCATCAGGTGCTTCACCCAAAGTGTGCAACCCTGAAGAAAACAGACGTTGTTCCACCACTTGTAGGTAGTCGTACAGCTTCACTAAATAGTCATTGAAGCTATGAGCACTAAACAATCGGACATTTTCTGGAGTTAAGGCAATCCCTAAGCGGTGAGCATCTTCAAAATTACAATCCGCTTCCAAGCCAGTATCCACAATCTTCTTACAAATAGCCTCCTTCAGAACATAATTTTTCTGGGGATTCTCTCGATACTCTGCGATTAAATCCCGCAGTGCCATCAACTCCTTATATAAACCAGCCCGACCATAGGGTGGTACATTATGGGAAATCAGCACTCCATAACCCCGACGCTTGGCTAACATTGACTCGGAGGGATTATTGGCTGCATAGATATAGAGATTGGGCATATCCCCCAAGAGAATATCAGACCAAGAGTAGCCCGTGTTACCCAGGGGAGAACCCGGTAACCATTCCACTGTGCCATGCATCCCGAAGTGAACTACCGCATGGGGATTAAAATCATTTTGTAGCCATTTATAGAAAGCTGCATACTGGGGATGGGGTGTTAAATCCCTCTCAAACATCAGCCTCATCGGATCACCGGCAATACCTAGGGGGGGTTGAACACCAATCCAAACATTCCCCAACTCTACACCACCGACGAACAAGTCATCCCCATCGGTTTTGATACCAGTGCCATTTAGGGATTTCCACTGTTTCTCAATGCGGGTAGTTAGCAAGTATCCCAGCCATTGCTCTAGGGTTTTGGCATTAACTGTTGTTGGTTGTTTGTTATTTGTTATTTGTTGTTGGTTATTTGTTGTTTGTTTAACTACTAGTTCATCTGCTTCTTTGACTCGGCGGATTAATGCTTCGCCATCTGTTGGTAACTCGCCGACATCGTAACCTTGTTCTTGGAGTGCCTGGAGTAATTTAAGAAGCGATCGCGGTACATTGAGTAAGGCAGCAGTTCCAGTAGCTCCATATCCAGGAGGAAAGCCATACAAAATAATGGCAATCCTACGGTTCGCTGGAGGTGTTTGTCTAAGGGCAATCCAGCGTTTAACCCGCCCAGTTAAACGTTTGACTCGTTCCGGAATCAGATAGATATCTTCTCCTACTAAGCCACCTAGGGGAACAGTATCAATTGCTCCATCTAGTTCTGGTAATGCATATAATACGACAGATTGCAACCCCCCAATCCCTTGTCTTGTCCACGAGTAAATATCTTGAATTAGTAGGGGTGCAGCAATAATATAGGGGATATTCTTGGCAGTGAGGATCCTTTTCGCTACAGCCACCTGACGCCCTGCTTCCATAGAACCCGCTGGTCCTCCTACTAAGGGAAAACCAATCGTAGAGACAATAGCATCTACCTCTACTGCTTCTGGAGAAAGGGAGAGTGTCTCCCGATTACCCTGCTGGCGTTGGGAAGTTTCGTAGCTAGAAGTCAGCCAATCCCGCACAGCAACATGTCCTTCCACCCCATTGATAAAGATAGGTAGGGGAATAAGTCCAGCTTGTTCAAAATAGCGAATTAATTGGGGGATGTAGGGCTGTTTGGTGATGACATGTTTGCGATAGAGGAGGATGCAAACAATGGGGAATGGGGAATTGGGAATTGGGAATTGGGAATTGGGAATCGGGAATTGGGAATTGGGAATCGGGAATTGGGAATATCTTCCTTGTCTCCCCATTTCCCTTGTCCCCTCGAGCTCAGCGTCTCCGCGTCTCCGCGTCCCCGTGTCCCCCCATCTTTCCCTTCGATACCATTCCAAATATTCCCGTGGGGATTCAAAGTAACCGTCGTAGTCGGGATGCAGTAAACCCATATTTGGGGTTTCCACTGGGGGCAGAATTTCTCCTATCTGTAACCCTAAGTATTTCTCGGCGATTGTCCAGAACATGGAGGCGACGTTATCTGAACCGCCAGCATTCCAGTAACCGTAAATAATCAGCCAGTTGCGCAAGTCTTGGACTTTTTTAGCAGGAATGTATTTCAGTAGCTTGGGGCCAGTTTTCAAGAAACTGAGGTAACCGGCAAGACGATCCTCTTCTCGCCCACTGGAAAACTTACTGAGAATAAATTTAATCGGTTTGGGCATGCCTTTGGGCTTATCCCCAATTTTAAAAGCACCGAGCTGGGTGAGGCTCATCAGTTCTAAGGCTGACTCAAATACCAACCGAATGGGGATAGATTGCACCCTTTCCCGCAGCCACAAAACTTGGTCATAATCAAAAATGAGACTACAGAAGAAAACATCGGCACCTTGGAGTGCTTCTGCAACTGTGGTAGGTTCCGTAGTCAGAGAGCGATCATTAAAGACTCGAATATCTAATTTAGGACAGCGCTGTTGTGCCAACTGGGCGGCTTTGCGGTACAAGTCAGAGTTAAACGATTCAAACCCAGTAATCAAGACTATGCGTTTCATGCCCCAAGCTCGAAATATTTCTTCATCTTTCATCTTACTGAACAGCCAGTTTTTGAATTGCTTGACCGATAGTTAATTGATCTTTCGGGGAATTTCAATAATGAACTCTGAACCTTGCTCTAACTCAGAAAGACAGCACAATTTACCGCTGTGCCTTTCCACCACAATCTGGTAACTAATGGATAACCCTAAACCAGTTCCTTTGCCCACTGGTTTGGTAGTAAAGAAAGGGTCAAACAACCTTGAGCGTACATCCGAACTAATACCAACTCCATTGTCAGCTATCTGAATGGCTACCCAATCATGACTCATTACTTGGGTTTTAACTCGAATCATTGGCTCCCAGTCCGAAGTGTTTGATTCTCTTTGAGCCGTGAACTCTCTGAGGGCATCAATGGAATTAGCCAGCAGGTTCATAAATACCTGATTGAGTTGATCTGGGTAGCACTCTACTGGAGGTAGCTCGCCATAATCTTTAATTACAGAGATCTCCAAATCACCACTTCTAGCTTTGAGCCGATGCTGGAGAATTCTCAGGGCAATGTCAATTCCTTGATGGATATCAACTTCTTTTTTTTGAGCTTCATCCAGCCGGGAGAAATTGCGCAAGTCTTGAACAATCGCCATAATCCGATCAGTTCCTACCTTCATCGAATTCAGAACACTGGGCAAATCGGACTGAAGAAACTCTAGTTCAATGGCTTCACTTTCCTCTCTAATTGCTGGCGTTGTCTCAGGATACTGCTGTTGATAAAGTTCCACTAGTCTTAGTAAATCTTGAGTGTATTCCTGGGCATGGGGAAGATTGCCAGAAACAAAGCTAAGTGGGTTATTAATTTCATGGGCGATACCAGCAACCAGTTGTCCCAAACTTGACATTTTTTCTGTATGAACCAGTTGTGTTTGAGTTTGTTGGAGTTTTTGCAGGGTTTTAGAGAGCTTAGTTGCTTGTTCTTTGGATTTGGCTTCAGATTTTTGTAGTGCTTCAGTGATGCGCTGCCGCTGGAGTATTTCCACAGAAAGTTCTTGATTCGTTTTTAATAATTCCTGTGTGCGCTCTATTACTCTTTGAGAGAGCTGCTCCTTAGCTGTTTGGATTTCCTGGAATTTTTGCCTGAGCATGTTTGCCATGAAGACGAAGTTATCAATCAGGGACTGGATCTCCACTATCCTGCTATTGGGCCAATCAATCCTTTGGTGCAATGTCAGTTTTTCAGGGAGGTTGGTGGTTACTACTGCCAGCTGCTCTATGGGTCTGATGAGGCGGTGGCTGACCAAACTCGATAGGATGATTGCTAGTAAACTAATCAACAGTATCAGCGTCAGACCAATGATGTAACTATTTTGTAGAGAATTTATGTGTGATAGGCTGGGCGCTTCCACAACTAGAGTCCAAGCCAACTCTTGATAAATAGGAGTCTCCTGCACGTAGAAAGATTTTTGCCAACGCACCATCGCTGGCAGATCCCCCGATGGCAGCCATTGGCAAATCTTGCTGGTTAGGCAATGCATCTCGCCATTTTGGTTGTGATCAAAAGCTTCTGTGGGCTTCAAATCTTGGCGCGTGCTAGTAATGACCTTGTTGTGAGCATCAAGGAGGGAAATTTCCACATCTACCGGATAGCTGTCAGAGAGGAATAGTTCCCTAACTTGCTTCCCATTAATATGAGCAGTAACAGTGCCCAGAAAGTGAGTACCCCTGGTAACTGGTAAGCTTTGGATGATAAGTGGCTTTGCTACACCAGGGTTTTTTGTCCAGAGATAAGATACCGTTGGTTGCCTGTTCGCAACCAACTTGGAGTTGTCAGGAGGATTACCGATGGTTGTCTTGATCTTTGGATAAGAGCTAATGAGCTGATTACGATCATCAACAATATAGATTTGACGAAAGTCGGCAAAGAGATACTTCGTTAGTTGTGTACTTTGCTGTAATTCCTTTGATGATGCCATCTGTCCACTAGCTGCCACGTTTGCTAGTTTTTGAAGAGCATAATGGTGGTTTCGGGACCACAGATTCACTTGAGAGGCTAAGTCAGTTGAGACAATTTGGAGATTAACTTCAATATTCTTCTGTATATTGCTGAAATTCAGTCTACTCTGCCAGACTATAAGTATTAAGGTTGGAAAGAAAACAAACACCACTAATAGGGTTGATAATATTTGCTCTAGGGAGAGGGTTTTGGTTAATTTTGTCTGCTTCGACCATTGGTAAATCGGCGAGTAAGATAGCAACAAACTGGCAATTATAGCGTTAAAGATACCATTAACAGATTGCTTGAGCATGATTAACACCACTGCCCTGATTGGCATACCCATTACCACAAAGTAGAACAGATACACCAAAGGTATGCCGAGCAACATCCAGTAAATCCCATCGAGCAGTGCTAAATTTCTGGACTTACGGCGCAGCCCCCAACTAATACTCAAGGCTTCCAAACTGAAAATCAGCGCCGCATAGGGGTGTTTCCACAGAAAGATTGTCTGCAAACTCGCAATGATGCCTGCTAGAGTACCCCAGACTCCTCCGTAGAGAAACACTACCATCAACACAGCAATGCTTCCAAACAGAAAATCCACTCCAAAAAAAAGTGGCAGGCTCAAATAATTTCCTAGATAGCCTGCTGTGATAAAACTTGCCAGTATGATGTATTTTTTGAACAAAGAATTCAAATATTTTTTCCGGTAGTTGAATAAGTGATTTCTAACCATAGCCTGAGCTTAGAGGAGCTGGCGAGCAACAAGAAATCGACCCTACCAAGCACGATAGAGGCAGAATGAATAACCATTATCTAGTCAAGTTAATACTACTTAAAGCAAATTATTAAGCCGTTTCTCTGCTTCCCAGATACTTCCTCAGTATTTAGTATTATAGATTTTCTCTATTTTAATTAATAAATTATTAAAACTTTGCTAAAACACAATAATTGTAATAAACAAGGAAGTATGCACACTAGCGTAAAGGCATTATTTATCCTGAGATTACCTTCCGTTTTGTTTCTTAAAGATCTCCCCAGGAGCGCTTCACGCCCCCAATTGCATGGGAGAAACAATTCTCTATCGATAGATCCAGTTTATTTAAAACATGACCACACTCACAACAGGTCTTACTAGATGGATACCAAGGGTCAATATAAATAACTTGCTTTCCTTTTTTGTGAGCTACCCACTCTAGAATTTGGAGGAAGTCGCCTAACCCTAAGTCATTAACCTTGCGTCCCCATAAACGTTGCATTCCCTTGAGGTTTAGAGTCTCAAAGCATAACACATCAAACTGGTCAGTCAACTTGTGAGCAAGCTTCCAAAACCAGTCACGCCTACGATAGACAAAATGAAACAAGAGTATCGCCACAACTACACATCAGTTTCATTAGTGAATTACCATTTTTGTTGGATAGTTCGCAGAAGGCGCAAGGTCTTAACTGGTAGCATTAAACAGCGATTAGATCTATTGATTCATGACGTAGCACGAGAACTAAATTGCGAAGTTCTCAGTCTTGCCATAGAACCTGAACATGTCCACCTGTTTATCAATAGTCCTCCTGAGATAGCCCCATCAAAGTTAATGCACCGCATCAAGGGACGCACTCCCAGATTCGGTGAGAAAAGAGTTTCCTGAATTAATGAAGCTTCCAAGTATGTGGACGAGAGCTTATTTTGTCTCAATAGCAGGCAATGTTGCTAGTTCAACTATTCAGAAGTACATTGAGGCTCAAGGGAAAGACTGACGGCACTTAAAAGTGCATACGCTACATCGCACCCTTAAAAGAGGTGGGCTTTGCTTGTTGTTCTGTAATAATGAGTCTTCTCAATACTGGTATCAGATACTGAGACAAGGTAAAAGCATCTACCCCTAATTCTGTTCGCTCCTGAGCTGCTAAAATTCCTGCTTGAGCATGATACCAAGCTGCCGTAGCTACCTTTGCTGCCACTGACTGCTCAGCTCTGGCTGGTTGCGCCACTAAACCCCCTAACAGTCCAGTTAGTACATCTCCACTACCCCCACGGGCTAGAGCGGGTGTACTCTCAGGAATCAGCCAGAGAGAGTTTCCTGTACCTATTGTGCTTTCTGAATAGTGGGAAGCTATGGCAGTTCTAGCTCCCTTCAACAAAACAATTGCACGACTTAGCTGGGAAGCTTTGCGCACTGCACTTACTCTATCTGGTAATAGTTCTGCTGAATCAGGGAATAAACGCTTGAACTCCCCCTCATGGGGTGTTAACACCGTAGGTGCTCGACGAGTTAATAAAGAAGGGATAGTTCTCAGTTGAGCCAGGATATTTAAGCCATCGGCATCTAACACCAGAGGAGATTCAACAGTTAATACTTCTTCTACTACCGGCTTCGCATCTAAAGTCAAACCAGGACCACAAGCGATCGCACTATAATTACTCAAGTTAACTGTTTCTGGTAACTGCGCGATCGCTCCTGTTGGTGTCTCAGAACAACCAATAATTAGAGCTTCTGGCAACTGACTCACCAGTAAAGGTTTGAGAGATTCTGGTACAGCAATGGAGAGCATCCCCACCCCACTAGCGCGAGCTCCTAATCCCATTAAAATTGCAGCTCCAGAATACTGCTTGGAGCCACCAATCAAGAGTAGATGCCCTTCTTGGTACTTGTGAGTTACTGGTGGACGAGGTAAAGGTAAACTGGCTTGAGCTATTGCTGTAGTCATCCGTCGTACTTCTGGTGTTTCTCCGAGCACAGACTGGATATCCTTTATCGGGATGTCAAAATCAATTAACTCTGCCTCACCGATATATTCCAATGCTTGATCTTGGAGAAATGCCAGTTTCCATAACCCCAAGCAAAAGGTGCGAGTAGCTCGAACCGCAGTTCCTAAAACTTCCCCTGTATCAGTGTGTAAACCAGAAGGTAAGTCAATGCTGACAATAGGTTGGGGCCACTGATTCAACAGCTCGACAGCCTCAGCAATATTACCAGAAAGCGATCGCACTAGCCCAAAACCAAACAAGCCATCAATGATTAACTCACACTGTTCTAAAGGCTGAATTTGCTCATAACAGGGAATACCCAAACTTGCTGCATACTGGGCATGGTAGGAAGTGAGTTCCTTGAGTTTGGTAAACGGACGGTAAATCTGCACCTCATAACCTTGGAAATGCAACTCACGAGCCACCACCAAAGCATCACCACCATTGTGCCCCGGTCCGACCAATACACCAACTCTAGTTTCCCTCGAAAGAGGATAAAGCGATCGCACTCTACGAGCAATCAATCCTGCTACCTTTTCCATCAACGCCGCCACCGGCATCCCTACCTCAAAGATGCGCTCTTCAATCTCACGCATCTGTTGGGCATTTACTACTACTTGCTCAATTTGTTCTCGTTGATGTTTACTTTGCATAGATCAGCTATTATCAATGGATAATTGATAATTGATAATTGATAATTGATAATGATAATTGGAGGTTTGTTAATGAGGTCTGACTTCCAAACGATGACGATGCAAGAACTGAAAAAATATGTTTTAGAGCATCGAAATAACCAAGCAGCATTTCACGCATTAATGGAGCGTATTGATGCTCAGCCTCAAGACCAAATTTATGGAGAAGTAGATACTGAGAAATTTGCTGAACTACTTGAACAACATCGCCGCTTTCAGAAGGGTTAAGAATTTCAAAAAGAAGAAAATAAACCTAAAATCTAAAATTGCAATCCCAATTTTTACCTTCCAAAGAACACTCTTGCACTCATGCCATGGGATTTGAGATAATTGCTCCATTGTTCTGCTAGTCCTCGATTATCAAACGGACCAATAGCCACATGTGGTCCTCTGGGAGCAGTTCTTTGGCGAACCCCATTGGGAGCAGCACCCAGCTGAACTACCTGAGCAGCAATATTTGGTAAGTCTATTTGTGCCCCAGGAATGACGACAAGATAGAGGCGATCGCGAGAAGCTCTTCTAGGAGTAGCAGTATTAGCTTGACTAGGTGAATTGGGTGCTTGGTAATTGTACTCTCTTTCAGAAGCTGGATAATTTGGTGCAGATGGGCGTAAGGGTGAGTCAGGAAGAGAATAGGGTGAGTTTTGGGGTAATGATGAAGCTGGCGGCGAACTTAATGCAGGTGTAGATGAAGGTGATGAAGGTGGTAACTCTTCGCCAAAGATTATTGGTTTGTTTAAGGATTGAGCACTAGCTGGAGTAAGGGGAGTGCTCAATCCCATTCCTAACAATAATATGGGTATCGAAAAGGTCAAAAAACCGGGTTTCTGTTGGACACATGCTGAGCTTTTGTTGTCTTCCTCACGAGAAACCGGGTTTCTGAGAACTAGCATAATTGGAAGCCTGAGTAGTTTTAGATAGCTGGTCATGGTAGTAATTTATCTCCTTAGCTAGTCTAGATGCTTGCTATAGCAATACCTTAGTGTATTTGTAGACAAAATTTTTGTAACATAATATGCTACAAATAACTGATTTGCCCCATGCTGTTGTGCATTTTAACTGTGAATTGTTGCTGAGGCAGGGATGCGGAGATTCGGACTAAGCAATTTATGGGTACGAGTTTGGTTAGGTTATCGTGTTGTTGCCAAGTTTTGGACAAACCCGCCCCTACAAACCTAATACCTAACACCTAACACCTAATACCTATGAATAATTCTCGTCTAATTAAAATTAGTAAATATCTCAGCAAGCATCTGCGGCATCAGCCTGAGCGGATTGGCATCAAACTTGCTCCTGGTGGCTGGGTTAGTATTGATGAACTTCTGAGGGCGTGTAAAAAGCACTCTTTTGAGATCAATCGGACTGAATTGGAGGAAGTAGTTGCCAACAATGACAAGAAACGCTTTTCTTTTGATTCAACAGGCACTCTAATTCGTGCTAACCAAGGACATAGTGTTGAAGTTGATTTGCAGCTAGAACCGGTTATTCCGCCAAAGGTGCTCTACCACGGTACAGGACATCGAGCAGTTGAAGTAATTTTGCAACAAGGTTTGCGTAAGATGTCACGGCATCATGTTCATCTATCCAGTGAAATGATAACAGCTCGCAAAGTGGGGGCACGGCATGGTCGTCCAGTAATCTTGATTGTAGATGCAGCAGGAATGCAAAATGACGGTTATACCTTTTACTGTTCCGATAATGGGGTGTGGCTAGTGGATAATGTTCCACCAAAATATCTTCAGCAAACTGAAATAGGAGGCAGGAGGCAGGAGGCAGGAGGCAGGAGGCAGGAGGCAGGAGGTAGGAGGTAGAAGCATTTCATCACAAACAACAAACAATAAACAACAAATAACTTTATAGCAGTTCTCGCATCTGTGAGGTACAGATCCAATTCCCAATTCCCAATTCCCAATTCCCAATTCCCAATTCCCAAAAACCAGGCTCTTTGTACCTCATCTAAATGAGAAACGCTCTATCTTATCAATTATGAGTTCAGGATACTTTCGTAACCAGAATAATAATTCAGCTAGTAATCAGCAAGGTCGAGGTTTACTAGGAGCTGGTTGGCGGCCGTTTACTCGACAATTAGATTGGGACTTTTTATGGCATTTAGTTACAAATGACACCTGGGAGCTAACTCAAAAAACTCTTGATTTTGCTAGTGATTTGGGAGATGTTCTAGGACGCCGTGATTACGCCTGGTGGGCAAATATCTTAAGTGTGTTTTCAGAAAACACACGCTATGAATTAGACGAATTTTGGGACTATATTACTCCTAAAAATCCCGCGCCGAATTATCTTGATCGCAAAGTTTTGATGGTTGATACTCCTGTAAAGAGACTAGTCAGTCGCGATAGTATTCCTATTGATTATGTACTCAACCGCTTGCAGGAGATAACTGTTTTTAAGATTCTTGATTTATTAGGTAAGCCAGAACTAATTACCCAGGAATACGATGACCGCAATTTTTATTTGCCTATCCATCGGTTTGTGAATTGGGAGCGGTTGGAAGTCATGGGTACTGTTTTTGCCTATTGGCCTGAGCAGGAAGTTTGGCTACAAATAGATACTCTTAATGAAGGACGGCGAAAGTACAGTCTAATTGCTAAAGAATTAGATTCACTAGTGAATAAAGCTACTTACGGTTTGGCTGTGATGCTCAGTGGTTATCAAAGCCGTGTAGGACAGATTCATAGTCAGTTTCCTATTCGGACATTTCCTAATGATATTCAAAGCTTTACTGACGCTGTACAGCAAGCAGTTTTTGACCAAAATCGGCTGGCTGTACTGGTAAGTGGTGAACCTGGAACCGGTAAAACTGCTTGGACACAAGCCGTAGCGAAGGAAATTATGGCTCCTTTAGGGTATGTAATTTTTATCCTAGATCATGATGGGGTTGAAAATTTTGTACCACCTAGTTACTTAGAGCGGATTTGTTTGATTATTAATGAAGCTGACAATTTAGCTCAAGATAGAGCTAGTTTAGTGGCTCAAGGCAATAGCAAAACCGAACATATTCTGAGTTTGTTAGATGGCACTTTATATCAGAGTGTAATTGATGAGGCAGGAATTCAAATGCAACAGAAGTTAGTTGTCTTGATGACTTGCAATACAACCGCAAGATTAGACCCGGCAGTTTTACGTCAAGGGCGGGTTGATTTGAGCTATGAATTTACTCAGCGATTTGTTTAAGTCGTGTTTAAGCAACTCCTGATATTAAATCCGCCTTTTATTGGCACGGAGTTCCACTCCGTGCCACTATGAGCTGATTGAGCTTATTACTAGCGTGACACAGCTAAAATGGTGTATTGAGTGTAGGTTGGGTTGAGGTAACGAAACCCAACGCCAGTAACACTTATAAAGCAGAAAGTATTACTTTACTCGTTAATATAGTTTCCTCCATCAGGGGCGTAATTTTGTTGAGTTCCTACCCCTTTGATGCTAACTCCATCTTGTGCCTGGTCAATAACATTGCCAACACTGGCTTGACTTAGGTCATTCTGGGATTGTCGTATTTCAGATATAGAATTAGTCTCTGATTTCGCTTCAATATTAATGGGTCTACTTGCCAGTAATTTCGTAATTTCCAATAGGTTTACCAATTGTTCATTTTTGGCTTCGAGTTGGGCTTCTAGTTGATATTGCCGTTTTAAATACTTGTCAATTTCTACCTTATCAGCACCACAGGGAACGTTAACTCGGATAACAAATGCACCATCTCCTTTGTTTTCAAAAGCTTGGATGTATAGCTCATCACTGCCACACTGTACTCGTAGTTTTTGGAATGAAATTAAGAAAGCATTCCAATCAATACCATCACAGAAAAACAGTTCGACGGTTTCTAAAATTTTTTGGAATCTTTTGGTAAACTCTCCTGGTTGAAAGTTGCCAGTATGAGGACGACGTTCTTGTTGACCTTTTTTTAAATAAACATAATCACAAATTATACCAAATCCGCTTTACCAAGGGTCTATTAAAAAAAATCAAAGCCTTTGTCTGGAAAAGATTTGGGGATTTTGATAAGTACCCCACAATAACCGGATTTGGTATTACACCATTAAAGTTTGTGTCACTGTTGATATTCCAATCTTCTATGCAAGCTCCTGTAAGTGTTGCTCTTTCAAGTTTTGCACCAAGTAATTGGACAGTACTGAGGTCGGCTTCTCTGAGGTTGGCTTCTCTGAGATCAGCTCTATAGAGCTTGGCTTCTTTGAGGTCGGCTTCTTTGAGGTTGGCTTCTTTGAGGTTGACTCCCCAGAGTTGGGCATAACTGAGGTCGGCTTCTCTGAGGTCGGCTTGACTGAAGTTGGCTCCTCTGAGGTCGGCTCCTCTGAGGAAGGCTCTCCAGAGGGGTGCTCCCGATAGTTGGGCATAACTGAGGTCGGCTTGACTGAAGTTGGCTCCTCTGAGATCGGTTCCACTGAGGTTGGCTCTACTGAGGTTAGCTCCTCTGAGATCGGTCTCACTGAGGTTGGCTCCCCAGAGCGGTGCCCCCCAGAGTTGGGCATAACTGAGATCGGCTTTACTAAAGTTGGCTCCTCTGAGATCGGTCTCACTGAGGTCAGCTCTACTGAGGTCAACTCCTCTGAGGTCAACTCCCCGAAAAATCCTCTCCCCTGCCGCATAACGCTTTAGAAGTTCACTAGCATTCATAGTAAGTTATCCAGAATTACTCAGCTTCAATCCAACCCCTAGCCATTTCAATCGGGATACCAATGGGGGCAAATAACACTTTCAATGCCTCAATACCACCCTCTTTTAAAGCATTGCGTAGCCGTGTTTTGAACGTTGGGTTCTGCTTAATTTCTTGCTGAACTGTTATCACCACAGCACTCTGTTTCTCTGCCTCTGTTGCCGTAGAATAAGTTGTATCTAATTGCTTGAGTAATTGCTCAATTTCAGCAGCAGCTTCAGCTAAGTTTTGCTTGTACTCTGGTGCATAGTTGTGCTGAGTTCCCACTCCCTCAACATGACTACCACTTTGGGCTTGGTCTACTAAACTACCAACGCTAGCTTGACTCAGGTCATACTTAGACTTATAGATTTCAGTCATGTTTTTATCTCCTTCTTGAGTTTGATGATTGTTAATAGAAACTTCAGGGCAGCGGTTAGTTGACAAAAGTCCTGCCAACATCCGAATCATTTCCCCTCGCTCCCGCAGAAGTGCCTGCTTTGCCTCCCGAGGTAAAGATTCCAGATGCTGGAGATTAGTAAAATACTCTGAGTGGAGAACAGAATGCTCGGCTTGAGGTGAGGTTTCAGCTTTGAGCAATAACTTATCCTTACTCTTACCCCGTTTCTCGATAGAGACAAGCTCCAACTCAGCCTCAGGATTTTCTTCCACCAGTTTTTGCCAAGCGTAAGCAATCAAGCGAGGGTCATCGACTCGGTTGTGGTACAAGTCGAGAGTCAGTACCATTGGGGCAATAAAGTCAACAAACTCACCCTCAGCAAAATCTTTATTCCAATCATCAGGCTTACGATGGGGGTTACGGTTATCTAACTGCATGA
This sequence comes from Symploca sp. SIO2C1, assembly GCA_010692635.1. Classification (GTDB taxonomy): domain Bacteria; phylum Cyanobacteriota; class Cyanobacteriia; order Cyanobacteriales; family Coleofasciculaceae; genus Caldora. The sequence goes on from JAAHGL010000025.1 coordinate 30,284, forward strand.
AGACATAATCACACCTCACCCCATTTAGCTTGGTAGTAGTTGTAATGCCCCAGTCTTCAATACAGGCACCAGTCAGAGTAGCTCCAGTTAAATCAGCTCCATCCAGCTGTGCTTGCTTAAGCTTGGCTTTGGACAGATTTGTATCCTGGAGATTAGTTTTGTTAAGGTTAGCCACAGTTAATATGGCATCCATTAAGTCAGCTCCCTGCAACGTCCCATCCTTGAGAACTGAACCCGTAAAATCAGCACCAACCAGATTAGCTCCCTGCAAATTAATACCCCTCAAGTTGGGGAGTTGCTCATATTTCTGGTTCTGCCCATCACCCGTAATGACCAATTCCCGCACTTTGGTATCCTGAAGATAACTATTTCCAGATCTAGCTTGGTCAAGTTTGCTAGCATCGCGCCAACAGGTACGGGTGAGGTTAGCCCTTCTAAAATCTGTACTCTTGAGCCTAGCTCCTGTAAAATCAGCATCAGTCAAGTCAGCATCTCTAAAGGTGGTTCCTCCTGTAGCTGCAAAAGCGATAGCGATAGTACGAATCCAAGCATCTCTCTGATCCCCTCTTAGGACACGCCAGCCAAGGTACGCACCGGACAGCGCGACAGCCACAGCCATACCTGCAGCCACACCTGCAGCCACAGCTCCAGGGACAACGAAAACTCCCCCTCCAGCTACAACCACAGCTCCAAAACCTGCGACAGTGACAGCTCCAATAACTGCCACAGCTCCAAAACCTGCAGCTAGCCCCTTGCGCATAGTGAATATCAAGAAAACTGCAGGCACAATTAGAGAGACTATGCCAGCAATGATGTCTTCCTTAAAACTGGTGTCAAGTGCCCATGAGACCACAGTACCAATCCATATTGAAAAAATCCCAGACAGTGCAGACAACATCCACAAAACTACCACCAAAAAGACTGCCCAACGCCTCTGTAAACCAGCCTTCGCTCCACAGAACTTAGCACCTCTGAGGTAGGCATTAGTAAAATTAGCCCTCCGAATATCCGCCTCACTAAAATCTGCACCAGCGAGGTTCTCACCCTGAAAAGACTGACCTCTGAGACACTCACCGCTGAAGTCTCTTCTACCATCCTTATATTTTCTCAGAACCTCACTAGCTTTCATCCGGGTTACCTTTCCATCGGGGGTATTGTCTGGAACGGGATGCACCCCCTTAACTACTCCACCAGAAGTACACATTTCTGAAGAATAGGAGTATTGGTTGCAATTCTAGCTAAAATCATCACAAAACCGACAGCTCCTCAGCACTCAACAGCTGATACGAAGTAGAGTTTGCTGAAAAAGTCATAATTCTTAGTTGCCAAAACAGTTCCACTTCGTGCCACTATGAATGGATTAAGCTTGTTATTCCAGCTGGATAATTTCTATGTTCTTTCGGTTACTAGCTGCCTTTCTCTTAGCATTCATTTTCTGGTACTGCCCCTTACCAGCACAAGCACAAACTGGTTATTACCCTCCTCCCCTGTCCTATGCTAATGCAGAACTCAAGGGAAAGGACTTCTCTGGTCAAAACTTACAGGCTGCTGAATTTGCTAATGCTAATTTGGAACTAACCGACTTTACCGATGCTGACTTACGGGGAGCAGTCTTTAGCGGTTCTGTAATGACTCAAGCAAATGTGCATGGGGCAGATTTTAGCTACGGGATGACAGATCAAGTAAACTTTACTGGTGCTGATTTGACTGATGCTGTATTTGTAGAAGTAATTATGCTGGGTTCTATTTTTAATGATGCTGATATCAGTGGTGCTGACTTCAGTTACGCTTTCTTGGATGGTGCTCAAGTTAAAAAACTCTGTGTTACAGCAACTGGTGTGAATCCAAAAACTGGGGTTGCGACTCGCGATTCTTTGGGTTGTAGATGAAATGGAATACTGTAGTCATTTTTCACAGCAATACATTAATCTTGAGAAACAGTCGATTGCTAATGGCTAATTGTTAATGGCTAATGGCTAATGGCTAATTGTTAATGGCTAATGGCTAATGGCTAATGGCTAATGGCTAATGGATAATGGATAATGGATAATGGATAATGGATAATGGATAATGGCTAATGGATAATGGATAATGGATAATGGATAATGGATAATAGCTAATAGCTAATCTCTGAATAAATATCTTGAGGTCTAAAAACCTTGATGAGGCAAACCCTAGTTATCGTGAATAAGCACAGAATAACTGTCGGTATTAACTCTATTGGTTACTACATCCCCTCACGAGTACTAACCAGTGAAAGCATTGCTAAATCAGCTCAGATAGAATTGTCAGTGCTCACTGAAAAAATCGGCATGAAGCAAAAACATGTCGCTGATCCCAATGAACATCCCAGTGACATGGGTTTAAAAGCGGCGAGATCTGCCTTAGAAAAAGTAAGCATTTCTCCAGAAGAGATAGATATCATTGCCTATTGTGGAGCGGGTCATTATGATTATCGATTTTGGTCTCCCGCTGCTAAAATTCAGACTCAATTAGAAGCCCATAATGCTTTTGCTTTTGAGGTTAAAAATTTTTGTAATAGTGGTAATTTAGGTATTAATATCTGTCGCCATTTACTATTAGGTAATCCAGAAGCATCCTATGCTCTGGTGATTTGTAGTGATACCTTATCTCGGTTGATAGACCATCGCGATCGCAGTGCCCCTGCTCTGTTAATGTTTGCCGATGGTGCGGCAGCAGCCCTATTAAAGAAAAATGAAAGTAGCAATGTAATTCATGAATACTGTGCCATTACTGATGGCTCCCTAGCAGATGATGTGCGGATTGATTTAGGCGGCACAAAAAAGCCTTTTAATGATACCAGCAATCTTCAAGAACAGTATGTAAAAGTCCAAGATAATGAAAAATTAGGTATGATACTTGGGGAAATTTATTTGAAAAATTATCTTCAGGTCATCAATCAATCCCTTTCAAAAAGTGGGTATGGAATTGCTGATATAGATTTTCTCTTTACTAATCAGGTCAAAAACAGTCTATTTAAAGAAATTTTGTACAATTTAGGTCTTAGTGAAGAAAATACTTATATATCCCTCAATAATTACGGTCACATGGGGGCTGTTGATACTTTTTTTTGTTTAGGTAAAGTAATTGAAAATCGAAGAGTCAAAGAAGGAAATATTGTCGTTTTAGCAAGTAGTGCTGCTGGTTTCTCCTGGGCAGCTCTAACGATCTCTTTCTAAGACTTGTCTGCTGGTTGTTTGGTTGATTGAAAAAAACTTATTAAATTCTAACATTAAAATCATCAATTTTTAATTTTTTCCAATTATATAGATTAAAGAAACACTCCAGCCTTGGAGCCTCCTGCTTTCTATTGCATGACTACTAATTATCCTAACTTAGACCAAATTCTTGTAATTATTCCAGTGCTTAATGAGGAACTCACCATCACTGGAGTTGTCCAATCCCTACAATCCTATGGCTTAAAAAACATTCTGGTTGTAGACAACGGCAGTACAGATCAGAGTGTGAGTAAGGCTCAAAATGCTGGTGCAGCAGTGATTATTGAACCGACTCCTGGTTACGGCAGAGCCTGTTGGCGTGGCTTGCAGCAAGTGACTCCAGATATTAAGTGGGTTTTATTCTGCGATGGTGACGGTAGTGATGACTTGAGTCCTCTACCCCAGTTTTTTGCCAAAATGGCAGACTTTGACCTAATTTTAGGGAATCGCCGCGCTACTGCTGCGGGGCGAAAGACTATGACTGCCGTACAAAACTTTGGCAATTGGCTGGCTACCTTCCTGATTGGCTTAGGTTGGGGTCATTGGTATCAAGATCTGGGTCCCCTGCGCCTCATTCGCTGCTCGGCTTTGGAGAAAATCCAGATGCAAGATAGGGGGTTTGGTTGGACAGTGGAAATGCAGGCACGAGCCATTGAATGTGGCTTGCGGGTATGGGAATTGCCTGTGGGTTACCGGCGTAGGCAGGGGGGAAGGTCGAAAATCTCCGGTACTCTATCCGGTAGTATTCAGGCGGGAACAGTGATTTTGAGTACTCTGGGGAAGTTGTACCTGCGTCGTTGGGGAGGGAGTAAGGAGACGCGGGGACGCGGGGACGCGGAGACGCGGAGAAGGGAAATTTCGCTCACTCAGGGAGTAAGGGAACAGGGGAGTAGAGGAAGAGGGAAAAATCAACGACTCCTTCTTTGGCTTAGTGCTCTGCTGTTGGTGTTGGGTTCTGCTTTAATTATTCCCTACGGGGATTTCCGGCAAATAGAAGCAGTGCCAGGATTTTGGCTGGGTATTGGGGTAATGAGCTTGGGATTTGTCTTATCCTGGACATTACGTTCGGTTAATGGTGCTTGGTTTTGGGGAGTGGCGATCCTCACTAGGCTACTGTTAATCCCGATGTATCCAGGGGATGATATCTGGCGCTACCTGTGGGAAGGGTATATCCAGCTTCAGGGATTTAGTCCCTACGAATTAGCACCAAAGGCAGCAGAATTAGTTCCTTATCGTACCGAATGGTGGTCATTAATCAATCATAAAGGAGTTACTGCCATCTACCCACCGATAACTCAGTTGGGTTTCAGGGTTTTGGCGGCAATTAACCCCGGAGTTGCTCTGTTTAAGGTAGGATTTATCGCCGCTGACTTGCTAGTTTGTTGGCTTCTTAGTCGTAGGTTTGGTTATCAACAAACCACGCTTTATGCTTGGAATCCTCTGATAATATACTCCTTTGCTGGGGGAGCTCACTACGACAGCTGGTTTATTTTACCTCTAGTTGCTGCCTGGTTAGTTTTTGACTATAGCCGCCAAGCAACGCGCTGGGTTAAGAGTGCTTTACTTTTGGGAGTCAGTGTAGCTGTTAAGTGGATGTCTCTGCCGATTTTCAGCTTTCTTGTCTGGCGTACCTTCCGTCAGGTAGGAATAGTCAAAGCCGTTATTGTACTGTTGTGTGCTTTTTTACCCTTAGGTCTTACCGTTCTCCAATTTTGCCATAATGGGGAATGTCCCCTGATACCAACCAGCTCAGGTTTTGTTTCCCATGGTCGCAGTGCGGAACTGATTCCCCATTTAGTCGGTAAGATTTGGGAACCTTCCCGTAAAGTTAACTGGATTTATGGGTTTCCCCTTGGTTTATCAGGAATTTGGCTAGTGTTGCGCTCCAAGACTTTTCTTCAATTTGCCGAGTGGTATTTTTTTATCCTCCTCGTTTTGTCTCCCATCATTCATGCTTGGTACTTTGCTTGGATAGTTCCCTTTGCTGTCGCCACTGGCAATCCGGGAGTGCGTCTGGTTAGTATTTCTACGTTTATTTATTTTGTTCTACAGTACAACGTAGCTCAAAGCAATTATGATTGGTATCTTAGTGAAGGGCAAAGGTTATGGCTGTGGTTGCCTTTTGTACTGGGATGGTTATGGACAACCTGGCAGCGATCTTCGGTTGAAATAATGAGTAATAAGGGCAATAGTAGGTTCGGTTAGCGATCGCGTAACCCAACACCGGAGTCTCAGGGGGTGACAAGGGGTGAGCGAAAAAAACGGTGGGGAGCTGGGGGAGCTGGGGGAGCTGAGGGAGAAGAGAAAACTTATAATTTTTGCATACTTAGGGCTTGCTGCAAGAGTCTGAAAGTGCTGTCTGGTATAGCTTTCAAGCTTTTATTTTCCTTGAAAAGTGCAAGAAAATTGAGCTCATCAATGCAATTTCCTTGCATCTTCTTAACCCATAATCCCCTTTAAAGACTATTCTAAACTCCTATTCTCCTGACTCCTGACTCCTGACTCCTGACTCCTGACTCCTGACTACTTATTCAGCAAACCCTAGCTAGGAAATCCCACCCAAAATTTCGTTCACCCGGTGACAAGTGACACAACTAAAACTGTAGGTTGGGTGGAACGAAGTGAAACCCAACAGAATATGCGAGGAGTGTTGGGTTACGCTATGGCTCCACCCAACCTACGTAATAGTGAGAACCGGATCTTAGAGCGAAGCATTCGGATTGAAAAACTAGGGTTTGACCAGATAAATTATCGCCCGAATGCTTCGCCCCTACACCTAATTCTGGTTAGTGAATCGGTGTTCTAGACAACGAAAATGTCACTGTTGGTGAGAGCTAATCCGGTGGAGAGTTGTGCAAACTGCACTTGTCCGATAGCTCCTGTGCCATCAGAGTCAAAGAACAATGCGCCTGTGGCATCGTTATAGATAATGCGATCGCTGGCATTAGTAGCAGCTGAACCGATGGTAAACTGGTCTACATCCAGCGTACCTACGGTAAGTCCGCCACCAAAGCCAGTGGCAGAGATTTGAATTAGGTCTCCTTGGATTAAGTTAAAGTCAGCAATGGTATCAATGCCTTGGTTGGGGGAGAGGAAGACAAAGGTATCTGCACCAGCACCGCCTTGCAGGTAGTCATTACCAGCAGCACCAAGCAAGTAATCATTGCCATCAACTCCCTTAAGAGTATTATTCTCAGCATTGCCAATCAATTGGTCATCAAAGGCAGTACCAGTAAGGTCTTCAATGTTAACTAAAGTGTCAACCTCTAACTCACTTGCCTGATTAATCGAGGTGGCAGTTCCCTGGTTCAGATCAGCAGTAACCCCTGATTCTAAATAGTAGAAGTAGGCAATATCAATACCATTACCCCCATCAATGATATCTTCTCCAAGATCACCAACAAGAATATCATTCCCATCATTAGCAAGGAGGGTATCATTACCATTAGATCCATTAAGGGTGTTATTTTCTGCGTTGCCGATGAGTAGGTCATCAAAGTTTGTCCCTCGGAGTTTTTCCATGTTGCTCATGGTTTCGATGATGGTGTTGCCTAAAGCATCGGTGTAAGTCGCTGTTTCGGCATTTAAGTCAGCGGTAATGGCAAACTCCTCAGTGCTAAAGTCAGCAGTATCGATTCCTTCGCCACCATCAAGGAAATCGATGCCAGCACCTCCACGTAACCAGTCATCTCCCTCATCACCAAGGAGGGTATCGTTGCCATGACTTCCCAGCAGAGAATTGTCCTGTGCATTGCCTAGGAGCAAGTCGTCAAAGCTCGTCCCTTGCAGGTTTTCGATATTACGGAAGGTTTCGACGATGGTGTTGCCTACAGCATCAGTGTAAGTGGTTGTTTGTGTATTCAAGTCACCGATAATAGCAAACTCCCCAGTCTTGAAATCAGCAGTATCACGTCCCTCACCACCATCGAGGAAATCAATACCAGCATCCCCACGCAACCAGTCATTGCCATTTCCTCCAACAAGGGTATCATTACCGTCATTTCCTACTAAAGAATTGTTCTCAGCATTACCAATGAGTAAATCGTTAAAGTGAGTCCCTCGGAGGCTTTCGATACTCCTCATGATTTCGACTATGGTATTGCCGACAGCATCAGTGTAAGTAGCGGTTTCGGTATTTAGATTACCTGTGATAGCAAACTCCTCAGTGATGAAGTCAGCGGTATCAATTCCTTCACCACCATCAAAGAAATCAATACCAATACCCCCACGCAACCAGTCATTTCCTTCACCACCGTCCAAGAAATCTACACCAGCACCGCCGTAGAGGACATCATCCCCCTCACCACCAATGAGAGTATCATTGCCTTCTTGACCATATAAAGCATTGTTTTCCTCATCGCCAATGAATTGGTCATCGAAAGCAGTGCCTACTAAGCGTTCAATATCAATTAAGGTTTCAACTATTTCCACTCCTGCATCATTGATATAGGTAGCACGACCTTGATTCAAGTCAGCAGTGATGGCAAAGTTCTCATTAAAGTAAACTGTATCCCTTCCTTCACCACCGTCAAAGAAATCTACGCCAGCACTGCCAGAAAGGACATCATCCCCCTCACCGCCAATGAGAGTATCATTACCATCTTCACCATATAAGCGGTTGTTACCTTCATCACCAATCAACTGGTCATCAAAATCAGTGCCTCCTAAGCGCTCAATGTCAATTAAGGTATCAACTTCTAACTCACCTGCCTGATTAATTGAGATGGCAGTTCCCTGATTCAAATCAGCAGTAACCCCTGCCTGTAATTTGTAGAAGGAAGCAGTATCTATACCACTACCGCCATCAAGGATATCTTCTCCAGCATCACCACGCAGAACATCATTACCTGCATTACCAATCAGAGTATCATTGCCTTCTAGACCATATAAGTTGTTTTTACCGGCATCACCAATCAACAAGTCATTCAAAGCAGTGCCACCGAGGCTTTCGATGCTGATTAAAGTCTCAACTATTTCTACCCCTGCATCATTGGTATAAGTAGCACGATCTTGATTTAAGTCAGCAGTAATGGCAAAGTTTTCCCTGAAGTAAACAATGTCATGACCTTCACCACCGTCAAAGAAATCTATACCAGCACCGCCAAATAAGCCATCATTACCAGCACCACCAATTAGAGTATCATTGCCCTGTTGACCCCATAAAGTATTCTTTGCCGCGTCGCCAATTAACAGATCATCCAAGGCATTGCCTACTACAGTTTCAATATCAATCAAAGTCTCAACAACTTCTACTCCTACATCATTGGTGTAGGTGGCACGACCTTGACTCAAGTCAGCAGTAATGGCAAAGTTTTCTTGAAAATAGACAATATCCCAGCCTTCACCACCATCAAATATATCTGTGCCAGCACCCCCATAAAGACGATCATTTCCTTCACCACCAAGGAGGATATCACTGCCATCACCTCCATAGAGGCTGTCATCTCCAGTACCTCCTAACAGATAATCATGTCCAGTACCGCCATAGAGGGTATCATTTCCTAAACCTCCAAAGAGAAAATCATGTCCCTCATTGCCTTGGAGTAGATCATTACCATCAAAACCGAGGAGTAAGTCAATTCCTGAAGTCCCTTCCAACGTGTCATCGCCAATAGTACCGTTAATAATGGTGGGTAAATTCTGATTCATCTTGATTCTCCTGAAAGTCGAAAATTGTTGAGTTGAGCTAAATGCCTAGGTTTAACCCGTACACAAAGTAAATAGCGGTACAAAAATTGACTTATGCAGTTGGCGGAGGAAAATCGAGTAAATTTCTTAATATATCTCAACAAAAACCTGGAAAAATCAGTAGATTGGGTTAGCGATCGCGGACACGATTGGGAAATAATGGATCACCGTAGGGGCGCAATGCTTGCCATTCGTGTCAACTTAAGCTAGAGATAGCATAACGGTTGGCGAATCGATGTAAGGTGTGACCCCTCACCAACTAAACTACCGTGTATACAAGATTCTCACCGAAATAGGTCAAGATCTTGCTACCCCCCTTATTCCCCCCTTAGTAAGGGGGAGGACAAGATTTCCCCCCTTACTAAGGGGGAGCTAGAGGGGGTCAACCCCAGCCAATTCGCCAACAACATCTTTAAACTCCAGGTGTGGCAAGGATTTCACTTTAAGTTGACACCAATGCGGGTGGGTGTGGGGGAATTATCCTTAGGAAAATTTCGATATGTAATTTAGATGCACATCAGCTTCAGTTAAAATTCGCTAGGGCGTTCTCAAAGATATCCTGGAATTATGTCTAATCAATCTTCTATCCCAGTAGTAGTCAACGGTGCTTGTGGGAAAATGGGTCGTGAGGTGATCAAAGCCGTGTCTGGTGCTTCAGACATGACCTTAATCGGTGCGATCGATAATAACCCAGATTACATCGGTCAAGATGTCGGTGAAGTAGCTGGGTGCGGGCCTGTAGAAATTCCGGTTTTGAATGACTTACAGGCAACTCTGGTGCTTGCTACCCAGGAAAAAACCCAAGGGGTCATGGTAGACTTTACCCACCCCAGTTGCGTTTATGATAACGTCCGTTCTGCGATCGCTTACGGAGTTCGACCTGTAGTTGGTACTACCGGACTTAGTCCAGAGGAAATTCAAGAGTTGGCTGACTTTGCTGAAAAAGCCAGCACTGGTTGCTTAATTATTCCCAATTTTTCTATTGGTATGGCTTTGTTACAACAAGCGGCAGTTCAAGCCTCCCAATACTTCGATCATGTTGAAATTATCGAACTCCATCACAATCAAAAAGCTGATGCTCCCAGTGGCACTGCTATACAAACTGCCCAACAGATGGCAGGACTAGGAAAAACTTATAATACCCCTCTTGTTGAAGAAACCGAAAAAATAGCTGGTGCCAGGGGCAGTATCGCTGATGATAACATTCGCATCCACAGCGTCCGCTTACCCGGTTTCATTGCCCATGAGGAAGTAATTTTCGGCTCTCCTGGTCAAATTTACACCCTGCGTCACGATACCACAGACCGGTCTTCCTTTATGCCAGGAGTATTGCTAGCAATTCGCAAAATCACTCAACTCAAATCTCTGCTTTATGGACTAGAAAAAATACTCTAAGTTAATTTGTTATTTGTCATTTGTTATTTGTCATTTGTTGTTTGTTATTGATTCCGAACATAATCCCCAATTAGCAATTAGCAATTAGCAATTAGCAATTAGCAATTAGCAATTAGCAATTAGCAATTAGCAATTAGCAATTAGCAATTAGCAATTCCCAATTCCCTGGCAAATAACAACCAACAACAAAACTAATGCTAGTTCCCATCACCCGCCAGAAGTTTGAACAACTGATTCCTTTCATTGCCACTGCTCCCCAGTATCGTTATTACTGGGGCAAATTCCCAGATTTGTTAAAACGACTCCTGATTTCTGTCTCGGGAATTATCGTCGTTTGGTTATTATCATTAGTTTTCGGTCAGGATTTCAATGGACTACGTTTGTTACTCTGGATCATTACTGGGTTTTATTGGCTGTGGAGCCCTGTATACTGGGCAAGTGTCCGCAATTCTAAGGTACGTCGATACCAATACAGTGGCTTCTGGCGTGGTCGAGTCAAGGATGTATTTGTGACAGAAGAGTTGATTGGCAAAGAGGAAACAGTTAATGAGCGTGGTCAGTTAGTTATTGTAGAAAATAGGGAGCGACGCTTTAATCTAGAGGTAGTTGACAAAACGGGATTTAGTACCCTACTACAAGCACCACTGCGCCGTACTCATCAAGGAATTGCTCCTGGTCAAATTGCTGAGATGTTGATAATGTCTAATAAATCTGACCTATCACGGATTACTCAGACTAGTGATATCTATATTCCTCGTCTGAATCGTTGGGTGAGTGATTATCCTTACCTACAAAGAGATGTCTTTGTCCAGGTTAGCCAACAGTTGAGAAAACAGAAAAAGAGATAAGCTACATATAGCAGTTCTCGCATCTGTGAGGTACAGATCCGATTCCCTATTCCCCATTCCCCATTCCCAAAAACCAGGATCTTTGTACCTCATCTAAATGAGAAACGCTATAGAAGAAGTCTATTGTAAAAACTGCCAATGCTCAATATCCCTCAACTACTAGCACAAGAGCTTTCCCTCAATCCCTCTCAAGTAGAAAATGCTCTTTCTCTGCTGGCTGAGGGGGCAACTATTCCCTTCATTGCTCGTTACCGTAAAGAGCGTACTGGCTCCCTAGACGAAGTTCAGCTGCGTAACCTTTCGGAGCGATTTACTTACCTGACGGAGCTAGAAGAAAGGAAAGCGGTAATTTTAGAAGCGATCGCTGCTCAGGATAAACTGACTGATGAGCTAGCAGCAAAAATCCAAGCTTGCCTACAAAAAACGGAACTAGAGGATCTATACCTCCCCTACAAACCCAAGCGGCGTACTAGAGCCACTATTGCTAGGGAAAAAGGCTTGGAACCATTGGCAGAGTTGATTAACTCCCTCAATGATCCTACAACAACCCCCATATCCTTAGAACAAGCAGCAGCAAAGTATCTTTCCGAGGAAAAGGGAGTTAAGACAATAGAAGAAGCGCTCAAGGGAGCATCGGATATTCTGGCAGAAGCGGTATCTGAGAAAGCCGAATTGCGTGCCGACTTGCGAGATTACTTGATGGTAGAAGGGGGTTTTACCTCCCAAGTCAAGAAGGATTATCCCGAAGGTACAACCAAATTTGAGATGTATCGGGACTTTAAAATCCCAGTTCCCAAAATTGCCCCCCATAATCTACTAGCACTCCTGCGAGGGGAAGCTGAGGGAGTGTTGAACTTGGAACTCTCCTTCGATGAAGATGTGGTAATGTCTGATCTAGAGTCCCAGGAAATCCATACCAAACAGCCTGAGATCCGAAACTTTTACCGGGGAATGCTCAAGGATGCCTTCAACCGTTTGATGAAAAATTCCCTAACTACGGAAGTCCGCTCTGATAGAAAAGGCTATGCAGATGTAGAGTCAATTAAAACCTTTGAAGCCAATCTCCGAGAGTTGCTCCTATCTCCCCCCGCAGGCATGAAACCAACCTTAGCACTTGATCCCGGTTTCCGCACTGGTTGTAAAGTAGCAGTTCTAGATCAAACAGGACAATTTTTAGAATACCAAGCTGTGTTCCCCCACCAAGCTGCTGCACAGCGCCAACAAGCGGCTGATACTATCAAGAGTCTGATTCAGAAATATCAGATTGAACTCATCGCCATTGGTAACGGTACAGCTTCCCGTGAGACAGATGAATTTATTGGAGAAGTACTCAAAACTGTCGATAGTAAACCAATTAAGGTAATAGTAAATGAGTCAGGCGCATCAATTTACTCAGCTAGTGAAGTAGCACGAGAAGAGTTCCCTGATTTAGATTTAACAGTAAGGGGAGCAATTAGTATTGGCAGGCGCTTGCAAGATCCTTTAGCTGAGCTAGTGAAAATTGACCCTAAATCCATTGGTGTGGGACAGTATCAACACGATGTAGATCAGAAGTTGCTCAAGAAGAAGCTAGATGAAACAGTAGAAAGCTGTGTCAACTATGTAGGTGTGGATTTAAACACTGCTTCCAAAGAACTCCTCACTTTTGTCTCCGGTATTACCCCAACAGTTGCCAAAAATATCGTCACCTACCGTAACCAAGAAGGAGCCTTCACCAACCGCCGCAAACTTCTCAAAGTACCGAAACTAGGGCCAAAAGCTTTTGAGCAGGCAGCTGGTTTTTTAAGAATTCGCAATGGAGATAACCCCCTGGACAATACAGCAGTGCATCCAGAGAGTTATGCTGTAGTAAAAGCGATCGCTAAAGATTTAAATCTGCCCCTAGCTCAACTCGCTCAAGCAGCAGATAAACTCAAATCCATATCACTACAAAAATACGTCACTGATACTATCGGTTTACCTACCCTCCAAGATATTATCAGCGAGTTGGAAAAGCCAGGAAGAGACCCCAGAGCGGAATTTAAATATGCCACCTTTAAAGAAGGGGTTAAAGAAATCACCGATCTTTCTCCTGGGATGGAACTAGAAGGCATTGTAACCAATGTTGTCAACTTCGGAGCCTTTGTAGATATCGGCGTACATCAAGATGGGTTAGTACATATTTCCCAAATATCCAACAGCTTTGTAGATGATCCTAAGAAGTTTGTTACTGTGGGACAGGTAGTAAGAGTACAGGTACTGGAAGTCAATGAGAAATTAAAACGTATCAGCCTATCAATGCGAGCAGTAAACAACTAGTATTAACCCGTCAAGATAAACTTGAGATGGCACTGATTCAGCACCATGATAAAGACTAAGGCAAAAAAAAGCCACTCTAGGTAGAATGGCTTTTGTAACTCTAGAAATGCATGTAAATTCTAGGGGTAAGAGCAGATATTATCCTACTCCTACCGAACCAATCAATTTAGACTAAGCATCATAATAGAGAGAGAACTCATAAGGATGAGGTCTTAGGCGCATGGGGTTAACCTCATTGTCCAGTTTGTACTCAATCCAGTTTTCGATGAAGTCTGTAGTGAAAACACCTGAATCAGTTAAGAAGGCATGATCATTTTGTAAACTTTCCAGAGCAGCATCCAAAGAACCAGGGGTAGAAGGAATTTTGCTCAATTCCTCTGGACTGAGATCATAGATATCCACATCTAGGGATTCACCAGGATCAATTTCGTTCTTAATCCCATCAATCCCAGCACAAAGCATAGCAGCAAATGCCAGATAAGGGTTACAAGTGGCATCAGGACAACGGAACTCTAACCGCTTGGCCTTAGGATTAGGACCAGAGAGGGGTATCCTGATGGAAGCCGACCGGTTACCTTGGGAGTAAGCCAGGTTCACTGGAGCTTCAAAACCAGGTACTAAGCGCTTGTAGGAGTTGACGCTAGGGTTAGTGAAGGCTAATAGTGCTGGAGCATGTTTGAGCAAACCACCGATGTAATTCAGTGCCATCTTACTGAGATTGGCGTAGCCATCACCCCAGAACAAAGGTTGCCCATCTTTCCAGATAGACTGGTGGGTATGCATCCCGGAACCATTATCGTTAAATAGTGGCTTGGGCATGAAAGTGGCGCTTTTGCCATACTTTTTGGCAACGTTTTTGATGACATACTTGTAGGTCATCAGATAGTCAGCAGCTTGAATGATGGGAGCAAAGCGAATTCCCAACTCATTCTGTCCACCTGTAGCTACTTCGTGGTGGTGTTTTTCAATGGGTACGCCACACTCTCCCATCGTTAGCAACATTTCGGTACGCATGTCTTGGAGTGTGTCCGTTGGGGGGACAGGAAAATAACCTTCCTTGTAGTTAGGTTTATATCCCAGGTTACCCCCAGCTTCTTCCTTGCCTGAATTCCAGCGACCCTCAACGCTGTCTACGTAGTAGAAGCCTTTGTTTTCAGTTTGGTCAAAGCGGACATCTTCAAAGATAAAGAACTCAGCTTCTGGACCAAAGAAAGCCACGTCCCCAAGTCCAGATGAAGTCAGTAAATCAAGAGCTTTTTGAGCAATGCTACGGGGGTCACGACTATACCATTCACCCGTGCGTGGCTCCTTGATGCTACAGATCATGCTCAGGGTTGGTTCTTGCATGAATGGGTCGATCCAAGCAGTTTTGGGATCCGGCACCATTGACATGTCAGATTCATTAATTGCTTTCCAACCCCGAATACTTGAGCCGTCGAAGGCAACACCGTCCGTAAAAGCATCTTCATCAATGAGATCACGATAGAAGGAGCAGTGTTGCCAGATTCCTGGCATGTCGATGAATTTGAGGTCAATAATCTTAATGTCTTGGTCTTGAATCATCTTCAAGACTTCTTGTGGGGTTTCAGGCATAGATTACTCCTTTTGTAAACTTGAAAATTGTATACAAAGTCGACAGATAATGGAAAGATATGGCTCTATAGTGGATAACTCGCTCAAGTTTGGCACAACTGGGCACCCGGTTGATTAAAAATATAGCTATTGGTGGCGTGGTTAGTGACCTAAGAGTTATACAGCTGACTGTTTTCCATCAAAGATGCCAACTTGAACAAGTATCGGAATCGCTTGTGTTAGAGAAATGTTCCCTAGATATTGGGGTGTAATTCCCGACAGGAGCTACTAGGAGATCGCGATCGCACTCTGTTGAACTTAGTTCGGCTTTACTATTGCACATTAGCTTCAGTAAAGCAGTAGCGACCTTAAGAGCGTCTTCCTTGCCAACCCTAACGACAACGGGACGATCCCACATCAGCGCACGCTGTTTTGGAGACTAGGTTACTTTACGCCTGACTAATCCTAGGGATAGAGAGTAGTATATTTTGTATCTTAAGATACAAAATATACCTAATTGCTCAACCTTTACTGATAAAAATTGCAAAATGTAGCAAAATTAACAAAGCCTAAGGCTTTGAACAGAGCATCAATATTGTGGTGTTCCATTTGAATTGAAATAGGTAATGGATACATAGACGTGCCAAGCCTATGTGATGATTAATAAATAAAGATATGCAGATTTTTGGTTGGGAGAAAAATTGAATGCGGGATGTAATCACAAACTTGATTAAGAATTATGACGGTACAGGTCGTTACCTAGACCGAAATGCAATGGACTCACTCAAGTCCTACTTTGAAACTGGCACAGCACGAGTTGTAGCAGCAACTACAATCAATGCTAATGCTGCATCAATTGTCAAGCAGGCTGGATTACAGTTGTTTGAGGATGTACCGGAACTGCTGCTTCCCGGTGGTTATGCCTACACAACTCGTCGCTATGCAGCTTGTCTGCGGGATATGGATTATTATCTGCGCTATGCTAGCTATGCTTTAGTTGCAGGTGATATGGATGTGCTAGATGAGCGGGTGTTGCAAGGTCTGCGGGAGACCTACAACTCCTTAGGAGTGCCAATTGCTCCCACAGTTCGTGGTGTCCAGATTATGAAGGATATGGTAAAAAACATGGTCACAGAAGCTGGTGTGAATGATACTTCATTTGTTGATCAGCCTTTTGACCACATAACTCGTGAGTTGAGCGAACAGGATATTTAAGCAACAACTGGGTGAGGTGAAAAAAGGTGTGGGAGAGCTTGTTTGAGTAATGAGTAATAAGTAATGAGTAATGAGTGAAGAAACTTGCGTCAAATCTCTTTACTCCTGACTCGGAGACTCCTGGCTCCTGACTGGAAGAATCCTGATTCGGTGTTTCTTCAGAGCCACTATAAATTTCGCCTCACCTGCGACAACTGAGCTGCTAAAAAAGCGATCGCTTTTGACAGATTTATCTGTTGGCGATCGCTTTTGTATTTAACTTTACATTTTTAATTCTGATTCACTCACCTCTGGTTGATGTCCATTAATTAGGTCAACAGCCTGTTGCAATGCATCAAGGCGATTCGTGAGCCGATTTCGCGGTGGTAAATTGTCCAAGATCCCCAAGCGTCGCAACCTCTTTTGTACATCACCAGAGACACCTACAATAAACACTTCACGACGTTTCTCAAGAGCCTCCTTCACCATAGTCTCGATCGCTAAAGAAGCAGTAACCCCCAAGATCGGTACATCGGAGAGGTCTAGAATCAAGACATCGTATTGTTCCACAATCGTCATCCGCTGGGAAATTGATTTGGCAGCCCCAAAACTCATTGGTCCGCCAAGACGGAACAGTAGAATACGACCATGAGCTTGTAGCAAAAGCTGTTTTTCCTCATGGCTTAATGGCATATCATCGCTGGGAGTAGTAGTTGCTTGGATCTCACCTGCCTGCCATTCAGTCAGTTTTTGAACCGTCAATAGATTAGCTACGAATACCCCAACTGCCACAGCAGTAATCAGGTCTACAAATACCGTCAGCAAGAGGACTCCATACATAATTCCTGCTGCCTTTAGAGATATCCGGTGAGCACGTTTGAGGAAGCTCCAGTCGATAATATCGATACCGACTTTAATTAAGATACCAGCTAGGATTGCATGGGGAATACTCTCTGTCAGGCTTCCTGCACCCAAAACAATGACTAACAAAATTAAACCATGGACAACGCCGGAGAGGGGCGTTTTACCTCCAGCACGAACATTGACTACGGTACGCATTGTTGCTCCTGCACCAGGTAGTCCACCAAATAATCCTGCTATCGTATTACCGATACCCTGACCAATCAATTCCCGGTCGGAGTTATGTTGAGTTCTGGTAATGTTGTCAGCAACCAGTGAGGTAAGTAGGGAGTCGATAGAACCTAATGTTGCCAGCATCAGCCCATAGACAAGCATATCCTTGATTTGGTCTAGCTGAAATACTGGCCAATTTATTTTTGGTAGGCCAGTCGGGATCTCTCCAATCAGCCTGAGGCCAGTACCTGGCAGCAGGAAAGTCGCAATTAAAGTACCAACTATTAGGGCCAACAGTGGTGATGGTAGCACTCGATTTAGCCTAGCTGGCGCTCCAAAAACAATTACTAACGTCAGTATTCCTAAACCAGCTGCTGCAGGATTAGGATTTGCTAGGAAACTTGGCAAGTTACGGAGAGAGTTCACTACACTACCAGAGCCTTCATGTCCTAGCAATGGACCGATCTGTAAGAAAATAATGATTACCCCAATGCCGGACATGAAACCAGATATTACTGTGTAGGGCATTAGGGTAATGTATTTACCTAACCGCAGCACTCCGAATAGGATTTGAAATAACCCGCCCAGCATGACCACAGTAAAAGCCATTGCCAAACCAGTATCCGGATTTTTCGCTATCAGAGCAGTAAAGACTGTAGCCATTACCACAGTCATCGGACCAGTAGGACCAGAAATTTGTGAGGGAGTACCTCCAAATAGAGCAGCCAGCAGACCGACAAAAACAGCTCCATAAAGACCTGTAATTGCCCCAGCACCGGAAGATACCCCAAAAGCCAGTGCTAAAGGTAAGGCGACGATCGCAGCAGTGACACCACCAAACATATCCCCGCGCAGGTTGTGGAAACGTAAAGGATTAATAAGTTGCATAAGGGAAGTCATTAGTCATTAGTCATTAGTCATAATTTACGCCTAATGTGGCTCAAATTGACTTATGTGACTCAAGGTTTTCGGAAATTAGCTTGAACAACAAGTATGGTCATTGATTGGAAATTGCCTACTTTGTTTTGTAAGGTTAGATTGAGTTTTTAACCATACTATTGTTTTTTATCGCAAAATCTTAAACAATAAAAAATTAATGATATAATGAAAGATTATATTTTATCTTGCTACTACAAATAAGTAGATAGGTCTAATAATGGGATACTCCCCAAGAAGTTGGCTTCCCATCGCTTTTTGTGATCAGTTGTTAGTGTTTAAGTTGTTTAGTTTCTAGACTGGATACAGCAGACAACAAATAACCAACAACTATCTAAATGAAGGAGTCTAGTCATGGAGTTATACAAACATGGATATGGTATTGTGCCCCAAGACCCTTTACGCAGAAGCAATACATTCTCCTCCACTGATACGGACGTCAACAACGATCCAAGCAGTAACTATCGCCTAAAATCAACCTCCTTGGGTTTAGTTTCTACTCTGAGTTTTCCCGTCATTGTCAGCACAGCTGATGCCATGCTTAAGGCAGCAGGGGTGACCCTGATCGGGTATGAAAAAATTGGCAGTGGTCAATGTACTGCGATCGTGCGAGGTGCGATCGCAGAAGCACGGATTGCTGTTCAAGCTGGTGTGGAACATGCTCAACGAGAAGGTCAATTTCTTTCCTCTCTAGTTATCCCACGACCGTTCCCCAACTTAGAAGTCATATTTCCTATTGGCTCTCAACTACTCGAACAAGCTCAACAACACAATCGTAGTCGTATTAGTAATCAAGCTATTGGTCTTTTAGAAACTAGAGGATTTCCAGCGATGGTTGGCGCAGCTGATGCCATGCTTAAGTCTGCCAATGTTCAACTAACTGGTTACGAAACTATTGGAGACGGTTTGTGTACTGCCATTATCCAGGGTCGTGTGGCAGATGTTGCTATGGCTTTACAAGTTGGTATTGCAGAAGCGAACCGGATTGGTGAATTAATTGCCGTTACGGTAATTCCTCGACCTCTAGAAGACTTGGAGCGATCTCTGCCACTGGCAAGTTGCCTAATTGAGGAGCAACCTCAACCGTTGATGTTACCCATTGAGGTTAAGGAAGCGGAAAAAGAACTTGTAGAACTGCCAGATTTAAGAAAGTTGCCTATCCAAACCAAAGATCAACAGGAAATCTGATGAACTCATATTTATTAAGCTCGATTCACTTTTGCCAGTCAGAATCCTAGAATCTTAAATATATAGAATATAACCTATTTTATTTCTGCTCACGATAGATTATGATCTATGTACTATCTGGGGGAAACATCATTGAAACAAGCCACACTGCATCAATTAAGGGTATTTGAAGCAGTTGCTCGACACAATAGCTTTACACGAGCAGCAGAGGAGCTATTTCTTACCCAACCCACAGTTTCTATGCAGGTAAAGCAGTTAACCAAGATTGTTGGGATGCCTTTGTTTGATCAAGTAGGCAAGCGTATTTATCTGACACAAGCTGGTGAGGAACTTGTCAAGACTTGCCGGGAAGTCTTTGACAAATTAGACAAGTTTGAGATGATTTTGTCAGACTTAAAAGGTCTAAAACAGGGACGCCTACGCCTAGCAGTCATTACAACGGCTAAATATTTTGTCCCTCGTTTATTAGGTCCGTTTTGTCAGCAGTATCCAGGTATCGATATTTCTCTGCAGGTTACCAACCATGAATATATCCTTGGTCGCTTGAACGAGAATTTGGACGACTTGTATATTATGAGCCAACTTCCGGAAAATCTTGATGTCACCTACCAAGCAGTATTAGAAAACCCTTTGATTATCTTGGCACCAGCAAATCATCCCTTGGCTAACGAAAAAAATATTCCCCTTGAACGTATTGCTGCTGAACCTTTTATTATGAGAGAACCTGGATCCGGTACACGCAAAGCGGTACAAGATCTATTTGATGAGCATCAAATTTCCCTAAAAGTGCGGTTGGATTTAGGTAGTAATGAGGCGATTAAACAAGCTATAGCTGGTGGACTAGGAATTTCGGCATTATCTCGTCATACCTTAGCACTCGAAGGAACTACTGGACAGTTGACGATTTTGGATGTGGAAAAATTTCCCATTGAGCGTCATTGGTATGCTGTCTACCCCAATGGTAAACAACTATCTGTTGTTGCTCAGACTTTTTTGGAATATATGTTGACACAAGGGAAACAGATTTCCGAAAATACAGTAACTCCCACCGCAAGAACCTAAATAGGGCTTGCTGAAAAAGTCGTAATTTTCTGGTTTTGAAGTAATAAGTAATAAGTAATAAGTAAAGAGTGTACTATCGCTTGCTGCACAACTGTTTGAGGCAATTAATTGAAGTGAAAGTAGCTCTTAAAAATCTGCTTACTTTTACCTCATATTCGGAATTTAAGCGGGTGTTTTCCTACGATGGTGCAAGGAAATTGTATCGATGGGCTCAAAAACCTTGGACTTTTTGGGGTCAAGAAATGATTGAAAGCCTTGTCTGGGATCGCTTCCAGACTGTAGACACTTTATTTTGTAGCTATGTCATCAGATGTTGCGATCACCAACAGCTCAAGGGAAGAAATCTAGGAGCGATCGCAAAGGAATTAAAAATTGACAAAATATCAGCAAACGTAGGGTGGGCATGGTCAACAATCAAAAAACAGCTGTAAGATGATTCAAAACAATGCCCACCTCAGTTTTCTCCCCCAATTGTGATTGGTGGGCAAAAAGGCGTAAGTTATCAGTCCAATAGTCAATCGCTTCAATTTGCCCACCCTACGAGAAATGCGATCGCTCTTCTCCTGTTACACTAGGATTGAGTTGGAGACCACAACCAGTTGTGTTTGCATTTAGGGCAAGTTAGCTTTAATTCTCCTAAATGGCTAGGAGCACGTAATTTTTGAGCGCAATTAGGACAAGTCGTAATCTCTTTATCGGATGGTAGTGTTTGGTTAGATGGTTTGGCTAGTTCACAGGCATAGTCATAAGCAATCTTAACTAGCTGTAGTTGATCGCTATTTTTGATTCTGGTTACATCTATCCATTCTTGACTCAACTGCGAGAGTGTACTAGCCTTACTGCCACCAGAACTTAATGCCTCTGTATGTGCGTGATCAGGTAGACGAAGCAAAATACTCATGCCGTTAACCAGACCAAAGACAACACTATCATGCTTGAGTGCGTCACAACGATAACTTTCAGCATAAGGAACTCGCGAAACTCTACATTCTGTGGGAAGTGTTGCACCTAAATCATCTAAGAACTGTTCGTAGTCAGGATGTCCTGCCATATCTGCTGTAGAAGTTAGAAATTTTATTACTATTGTTATTAATTGAAAGTCTTGTCTGGTATAGCTTCCACACTTATTCAGCAAGCCCTATATAGAAAATCAAGACCGACCTGAGAACTAGTAATATTGGTTAACTCCGTACCTCAGTTAACCCGCGATTCATCCCACGCTCCCCCTTCGGGGTGAGACGTGGGGCTTCTCGCGAATTAAGCTAAACCATCATCACTCCTTCAATAGGTCTTGCCCCCATCGCTCCGGAATAAACCAAACCCCGGTGGGTATCCAGAGTCACAATTGCTCCATCTCGAATCAGCTGGGTAGCATTTTTTACTCCGACAATCACCGGTACTCCCAAGCGCAGGCCAATCACTGCGGCATGACTGGTGAGACTCTCCTCTTCTGTGATAATTCCTGCTGCCTTGCGAATTGTATCTACAAACTCGGCATTGGTTGAAGGTGTAACTAGAATTTCACCATGATTAAAATGCCCAACATCCCTAACACCGTAAGCTACACGCGCCAAACCACTCACAGAACTTTGACCAATGCCAATACCTTGTCCGAGAACAGCAGTTACTACCTCTACTTTAATTAAGTCAGTTGAACCTGGAACTCCCTGGAGAGTGCCAGCAGTCATCACGACTAAATCTCCTTCTCGTAGGAGTTGCTTTTCTTCAGCTACATTGATTGCTGCTTTGAAGGTTTGACCGGTAGAAGGTAAATCTAGCACCAACAAGGGTTTGACTCCCCACACTAGTTGTAGTTGCCTTGCCACATCTACATTGGGAGTCACAGCTAAAATGGGTTTTTGAGGTCGGAATTTAGAGACATTCCTGGCTGTAGAACCAGTCTTGGTTAAGGTCATAATCGCTGAAGCATCCAATTGCTCTGCAATCTGACCTACTGCGTGGGAAATGGCATTGGGAATCGAGCGTTTAGTTTCACGAGCATTGCAAACAATTTGCTCCTGCTCAATACGTCGGGCAACTTGTGCCATGGTTGCCACTGCTTCTACTGGGTATTTGCCGACAGCAGTTTCATTGGAGAGCATCACTGCATCGGTACCATCAAGAATAGCATTAGCTACATCGGAAACCTCTGCACGGGTAGGTCGGGGGGAGTTAACCATACTATCCAGCATCTGGGTGGCAGTAATTACGGGGATTCCCAGTTGATTAGAAGTAGCAATCAGTCGCTTTTGCAGAATAGGGACATCTTCCGCTGGCAGTTCAACTCCCAAATCACCCCTAGCAACCATCACCCCATCAGCAAGGGAGAGAATTGCATCCATTTGTTCAATGGCTTCATGCTTTTCAATCTTGACAATCACCGGTACTTCCTTTCCGGCAGTTTCAATTAAGTCTTTAATTTCCAGTACATCTTGGGGGTTACGGACAAAACTCAGAGCAACCCAATCAACTCCTTGATCCAGACCAAAGATCAAATCCTGCCGGTCTTTATCTGTAAGAGCTTTGATTGAAAGATAGACACCGGGGAAATTGACACCTTTGTTATTAGAGAGAGGACCACCGACAACCACGCGACAGTGTAAGGCGCCTTGAGCTTGATCTACCTCTTCGACTTTCATTTCAACTTTGCCATCATCCAGGAGGATGGTAGCACCCCCTGGCACTTCATCTGCTAAGGGTTTATAGGTGACAGAACTGATGGACTCAGTACCAGGAACTGATTTACTGGTTAAGGTAAAGCGATCGCCTCTTTTAACTACAATCGAACCATTTTCAAACCGCCCCAAGCGAATTTTTGGACCTTGCAAGTCTTGCAAAATAGCCACTGGTTGATTGAGTTCAAACGCGGTTTGGCGAATCAAGCGAATATTGCGGTGGTGATCTTCATGGGTGCCGTGAGAAAAGTTGAGTCGCAAAGTTGTAGCACCGGCTTTGATGAGTTCTTTGAGAACCTCTGGGCGACTGGTTGCAGGTCCAATCGTAGCAACAATTTTTGTCCGACGCAGAGAATTTCGCAATTGCATAGGAACTTCAGGAAAAGGATTTGAGTTACGGCACCATCGAGCGGATTAGCTAAGTAGGTTTGCTACAGCTAAGACAACCTGCTCAAGGAATACTTTTGGCTATAGTTTGACAGATTTTTGCACCAATTTAATAACTTGTTGTTTGTCCTTTGTCCTTGGCAGCAATAAGTAATGACTAATAACCAAGTAACCAATCCCTGTTGAGTCCGATCGCACCTTTGAGTTTAGCCTCCCTGAGATTAGTGTTGCTCAGATTAACATCAACTAAGATTGCAAGTCCCAAATCTGCTTGAGATAGATTAGCATGACTCAAGTTAGCTCCCCTCAAATTTGCTCCCCTCAAGTCGCATAAAGTTAAGTTGGTATAAGTTAAGTTAGCACCATTAAGCTGACTACTAATGAGACTGGCTCTTTCGAGGGTAGCACCTACTAGAGAAGCACTGGTTAACTTAGCAGAATAGAGTTGGGCTTCTCGCAAATCAGCACCGTTCAAATTTGCATTAGTAAGATTGGCACTGTGCAAGTAAGCAGCGTGGAGTTTTGCACCGGTTAGTTGGGCATCTGTGAGCTGTGTACTCCCAAATTTAGCATTTGTTAAATTAGCGTTGGTCAGATTCGCCCCCCTTAGATTAGCACGGCTGAAACCTGTTCCCTGTAGCATCGCTCCTTGGAAGTTAGCACCCCTAACATCTGCAACTGCAAAGCTAGCATATTTTAAATCCACTTCCTGAAACTGAGTATTTCTCAGTACTGCACCATTGAAGTCCGCATGTAGTAAATAAGCCTGATACAAATTAGCATTGCTTAAGTTAGCATTATCGGCGTTAACAGTATCCAGATTGGCTCCACTCAGATTAGCTCCTATAAGGCTAGCACCTCTAATGTCTGCTTTCCTCAATTTTGCTTCTTTTAAATTCGCTCCTCTTAAATTAGAAGCTGCTAAGTTGGTTTTCGTCAGGTTGGCTCCCTCCAAATTTCCACCAGTCAGGTTAGCATGATCTACTCGGGCTTCCTGAAAGTTAGCATCAATCATTAAAGCAGTAGAAAGGTTAGCAGCATACAAATCAGCTCCCTGTAGGTTGGTATCTTGCAAATCAGTTATAGTTTTATCTTGCCTTCTCCTCAGATTTGCCCTTCTCAATTGTGCTTTAGTCAGGTTTGCTCCCGTTAGCTTAGCTCCAGTTAACTTAGCTCCATTCAAGTCAGCTTGAACCAGGTTTGCTCCCTCAAGCTGAGCACCGCTGAGGTTTGCTCCCCTGAGGTTTGCTTCCTGGAGATTAGCAATACTTAGTTGAGCATCTGTCAAGTCACATTCAGGACAAGCATTTGTTTTCTTTAGTTGTTCTAGATGTTCTGGGTTAGCTGCCTTAGCGGTAGTGGTTAATCCTGAGATGATCAACCACGAACAGGTAACCATTAAAACTAATTGTTGCACTTTGACCATTCGGGATTATCAAATTTCAGAAATATCATATCTCCGGCTCAATTCCTGCAGCTTTTAATTGTGCCATCAATGCTTCAGCTCGCCGTCGTTCCTGCTCAGCTCGCTGCCTTTCTTGCTCTACTAACTCAATTCCCCAAGGCAACATTTGCCCATTTTCATCCCACCAGCGTAACCAATAACCTGTACGATTACTCTTGGTTCCTTGCCATACACCAAGGAATAAACCTAGACTCTCAATCCAATAATGTATCTTCTCGCAACTGCCCTGCTTGTTCTAAACTCTCGCTTAGTGCTACGGCTAATAAGGGCTGATCGATATTATCCACAGGTTCATCTGGTAAGGAAAAATCATCAGGTAACTTCTCCCAAGTGATTTTATACTTAGTTGTTACAACTGGCATAGTGCATGGTCTCCCTATCCGTCAGTCCTAATGCAATTGTAGATAAGTCTAACCGTGAACTCTACTTCTTCACAAAGAAGTCCCTTGGATGGCAATTATCAGACTGGCTCACTTCTAATGGTAAAAAGATAGTCATTACCTCTGCCTCTTGGGGTCGCTGTCGGACAATCAATTTTCCTCCTAAGGCTTGGAAGAGGTTTTTGGTAACGTTGAGATTTAAACTGAGACTGCCAGTTTCTGGTTGGAACATCAATAGCTGACCAATCGATTTTACTGTTGGACAACTTGCCTGAGAATCTTCCAGTGAGTTACCCGTGTGTGAGGGGTCTGGCTGAGACTGGAATTGCAACTTTAGCTGGTTCCCAGCAGGAGTAACATGCAGCTGGATGTGACTTCCTGTAGGAAGAGAACGAGTGAAATTCTCCATCAAGCCGGTTAATACCTGATCGAGGAGATTAGGATTACTTACGACAGTTGGGAGTTGCTGGGGCAAAATAACATCTAGGGTTAAGTCTCGACGCTGCGCCTGCTTTTGCCAGCGAGGGATACTTTGACCAAAAATCTGAGCCAAAGACATGGAGGTGAGGTTAACCGACTTTTGCTTGACTGCTGCTGTTTCTAACTCTGCTGCACGGAAAATTAACTCCATGCGGTTGATTTGCTCGGTACACTCGTGGTCAATAATTTCTAGACGTCGCTTTACTTCTGGAGCCAAGTCACGACGTTTGAGTAGCAGTTTAGTTAGGGTACGAATGGTAGTCAGAGGTGTTCGGATTTCATGAGTCAGAGCTTGCAGCAGTTCTACATCAGGGGTTGCTTCCTCGGAATTAGCAATTTTCTTGACACCTCGCTCCTCATTTTTCACCATTGGTTGCCAATGAGGCTGCTCGTCTTGATTAAAGCTTGGTTGCTGCTTATTCTGGAGAGTTGTACCAGTTGCGATCGCTTGCTTGCTCGTTTTAATTGAGTGGTGAGGAGATTTGAAGATATTGCTACCAGACTCCGTGAGTTCTGATTGAGCAATTAAGTGTTCACAAGGAACTGATATGGTATCGATCTGTTCTGTTTTACTTTGAGCTGGTAGATTCTGGAGGAGCAGACGACTAAATTGCATCACAGTTCGGTAATCCGGCGTCTGCGGTGCAAACTTTTGGACTAAAGTCTCTATGTGGTCGAGTTGATGGGAGCTAGTTAATAATATCCGAGGATATAGAGATGCCCAAGCTTTTTGAACGTCTTTGGGATCGAAGGAAAAGCGAAAGGCTGGCATGCCATGGTTGTTTTTCCCCGCAGCCATAACTAAACTAAAGCTATTGGTGAAAATTACACAGAACTGTTCTTTTGTCAAGGGATCACCTGGGAGCAAAGGTAGCTCATAGGCAGTACTAGTAATCTGTTTAGTCTGGCAGGTTGTGGCAGGGGGAAGTAAAAAAGGCATCCAAGCCAAGGGATTGAATGGTTCGTAAGTAAAAACTCCTGTCTGGAAATGAGCAAGTACATCTGGATGACATAAGACTGGCGCAGGACCGGCGATAATCAGTCCTTGAAGTGATGACTGATGACAACCACCCGCATCTGACTCAGAAGGTGCGATCATCCCTTTGGGATGGCGCTGCGCGATCGCTTCCAATAGTAACTGTTCTAGGGAAGTAATCGCACTTGACCATTCCCGCTGGGCTTTGGCTATTGCGATATCATGTTCTTTTATCTTGCGACTGGCTGTATCTTCTTGAGCAACCTGCTTCTGGGAACCAGTCTGTTCAGACTGGGTCAAAATTTCACTTAAGCTGGGCAAAAACCATTTTTGGACCACGATCTATCACCATTCACTGGGAGTCCAGTAGTTACAAATTTTTATTCTCTTGATTAAGAGGATAACCATATTATTCATCCTTCAAAGGTAGTAGAACCGAACTTATCAGTCGCAATTGCCGTTGCTCCTGGGTGGAGATATTTGCACTCACCAATTCCCAATTCCCAATTCCCAATTCCCAATATCAAGCCGGTTGACTCAAAGTATCAGTCAGATAATCAGCAGCAGTTTTCACTAGAGCGATCGCATTTTCGTAAATCATCCGAGTTGGTCCGAGGATACCCACACTCCCAACAGGTAAATTATCCTGCTGATAAGTCGCACAAACTAGGGTACAGGTGCGCATTGGTTCTAGGGGATTTTCTGAGCCAATGCGCACTTTCACCTGAGACTTTGATTTTAGGGAATTCGGTAACTCAAAGATTACCGGCCATAGTTGCTCCTGTTCCTCTTCCAAAAGGTGCAAAAGCATCTGGACTTGTTGCAACTCAGAAAATTCTGGTTGACGCAACACCTCTGAAAGTCCACGAATCATAATAGGTGTAGGAACAGATGGTTGAGCACGACGGTTCAACTGAACTAGTAAAGTCTTCAAAAAATCTCCATATCGGGCAAATTCTCTGTCTAGTTCACTGCCATCTAAGGTAGCGAGTTCACCCAGTGTTCGTCCCCGCAACTTACTATTCAAAAAATTTGATAATATCTGTAACTCCCGCTCTACATTCGATCCATCTGCTAGACTCTCATCCTCTGATTGAGGTAGTTCCATCAAAATAGATTGGGTTTCATAGGCATCTGTCACCACAATCAACATTGCTTGTCCTACCTCAATCTGCACTAACTGCAAATGCCGTAAGCGAGTAGTACGATTTTGAGGCATAGTAATTAAGGCAATGTAACCACTGATGCCAGCCAAGATCTGCGCCGCATCTCGCAGTAGTGCCTCAAAACTAGCATCTTCACATTTCAACTGGTCTGCGAATAAATGCTCAACTTTACGTCCTAAGGTATCCGAAGGAGTCATCAGTCGATCTACATAAATGCGGTAGCCAGAGTCAGAGGGAATCCTTCCCGCAGAGGTATGGGGTTGATACAAAAAGCCAGATTTTTCCAAAGCACCCATACAAGTGCGAATTGTCGCAGGACTGACACTAAGATTGTATTCCTGTGCCAAGGCTTTGGAACCTACTGGTTCTGCCGTCGCAATGTAGTGACGGATAGTACAAGCAAGAATATGTTGTTGTCGATTAGTCAGACGCATCTACTCGTCAAATATGAACAACCACTGAACTCAATCAGATTTCAGAAAGATGCAGATCCTATTAGCGTTGTTTTCAAGATAACAGAAGAAGCTCTTAGCTGTGGATTGAATTGAACTTCTAGCTAGTGCAGTGGGGCAGAAATAACCCACCAACCATAAACGAAAAAGCAGATACCATCAATTTTTCAGTCTTCTGCCTTCTGCCTTCTGCCTCCTGCCTCCTGCCTTCTATTAGTACTGAGGAATACTATAATCGACCCTGAGTGAGTAGGCATCAATACCACCTGCCACATTTTTGACATTGGTGAATCCTTGAGTAATCAACCACTGACACATTTGAGCTGAGCGACTGCCATGATGACAGATTACCAAGGTTTCGGTGTGAGGGTCAAAACGAGTAGTAATTTGGTCAGACCATTCGGCAAATTCACTCAAGGGTAGTATCTCAAAGCCTTCGATTTTAGCGATCGCAATTTCCTGTTGTTCTCGCACATCAATCAGCTGTAGAGCTTCTGGAGACTCTGCTATCCTTTGAGCTAGTTGTTCAACACTGATTTCGGGAATGGTTTGAAAAGATTGTGCTGCCATCGAATTTTGTATTTTTGAAAAAAGCAATCCCACTACCAACGCACTAACAAAATTAGGGCAAGCTATTGGGATCGATACCTAATTGTAAAAGGCGATCGCGTAATTGTTGGTTTTTCCGTCGTTCCTCCTCTACAGTAGCTTCTGCGCGCTCGGCTCTTTGTTGTTCGCGCTCGGCTCGTTCGTCTGGTGTAGGAATCCACTCTCCGAACTGATCATAAAAGCGCAACCACAATCCTTCTACTCCCTCATAACTCCCCTGCCATAATCCCAAACCCAACCTCAACTCCTCTAACCACAACTTGCCTTCAGATAGCTCTATTGCCTTGTATTTCCCCGACTGCAAAACAAAACACCGAAACTGATTCTTATAGCGGTCGTAGATCATATAATAAGGGATTTGTAGGATTTGTTCGTAAACCTCCCATTTCGTTGGTCTTGCTTCGTCTTTGCGTTCCGTTTTCCCCAAATCCTCATTCTCCGTACCTGGAGAAGCTAATTCTACTACCAGAAAAGGACTCACTTGTTCTTGCCAAATTACATAACTCAGGCGTAAATCTTGTTGATTGGTACTACGCCTGGCACCCAAGACCAAAAACCAATCTGGTCGCTTGTACCATAGAGGATGTTTGCTGTCATAGTAGAGATTCAGATCCCTGGCAATAAAATAATCCTGTTGAGGGTAGCGAGGAGATTGACAGGTCTTTTTTAATAAATCTGGTTGAAAATCATGAAATTCGTCATGCAAACCGGGCTCCTCTGGATCTTCGCTCGGCAAATCGTACATAGTCGGCAGATTGCTCCCCTTCTTGGGTGGGTTCTGCCTTAAGTGAAGAGGCGGAATTTGAACCATGAGTGAATGGAATAACACGCTCTATCAAACAAGTGTACCCCATTCATTAGTACAAATGACCAATGACAAATAACCAATGACAAACAACAAATGACAAACAACAAATAACCAATAACAAACCTATAATTAAGCGTGGAATTGGGATAATTTCTCGCTCAATTGCCTGCAGACGCCGTCGGAACCAATCATGAAGCTACGCTCGTTTTTTTATACCCTGGCTGCCTTTGTTACTGTACTCGTAATGAGTGCTGTGTGGGGCTTTTTCTGGTTAACTTCCCAAAGTCCACTAAATTTACTACAGGAAGTTGCCATAACTAAACCAACTGCTGCCATTTTTGTACCAAAGCAGGCATCAGTCATGACATCAGTGCTGGTAAATCCAGACCGATTGGAGGAATTTCGGCAACTGGTAGCCCGTCCTTTAAATCGACGGCAATCCCGTGCTGAATTGAACCAACTGGAAAAAAGCTTGCTGGAAAATGCCAGTGTTGATTTAGACTATCGGCGAGATATCCAATCCTGGCTAGGGGATGAAATCACTCTAGCTGTAATGTCCTTAGACTATGACCGTAACCCAGAAAATAGTCAGCAACCAGGGTATTTGCTAGCAGTCACTACCAAAGACGCAGAAAAGGCACGGGAGTTTCTGCAACTGTTTTATTCTAAGCAATCGATCGCTGGTATTGTAGATATTGCCTTTGAACAGTACAAAGGTGTTAACTTGATTTATCGCCGTCCCTTAGGAGCTGTTCAAACATCTACTGTAGGTACTAACTCTAGCAATATACCTGAAACTTTAACCAGTGCGGTGGTAGGCGATCGCTTTGTCTTGTTTGCCAATCACCCCAAAGTACTGAAAGCTGCTATCAATAATGTCCAAGCAGCTAATCTCAGTTTGGATAATGATGCTGTATACGAGCAAACATTAGAGAGCCTCACGGAACCCAGAATTGGTCTAAGTTTTGTTAATATTCCTGCTGTAGCAGCTTGGATTTCTAATCAACCAACACTAGTGCGAGATAGCTTGCAGGATTCTGAGACTCTAGCTATTGCTCTGAATTTGAATCGTCAGGGATTGCTGGCGCAAACTGCTTTACTTGGTACACAGCCAAGTAATCTTAACCTCAAGCCTGTCTTAGAGCAGCCAGTCAGTGCTTTAGAGTATATTCCTGCTTCTAGTGCTTTAGCTGTCGCTGGTACTGATTTGAATGAACTTTGGCATCGCCTGTCTACAGGAGCTGAAAGTGATGAACTGCTCAAAGCACTGGTTAACCAATCCCTTAGTAGTTTGCAGTCTAGTTTGAATATTCAACTACCTCAGGATATTTTCAGTTGGGTACAAGGGGAATATGCCATCTCACAGTTACCTCGTTCAGACAAAGCTAATCCTGATTGGCTTTTTGTCGCCGAAAAGACTGATAAGGTAACAGCTGATGAGTCTATTGAATATTTAGACAATCTTGCTAGGCAACGGGGACTGAGTGTAGGGATTCTAAATCTAGGAGAACAAACCATCACTGTCTGGACAAAGTTGACAACATCTGCTAAGTCAAGGGCTGGTAAAGATAACAGTTTGATGAGGTTAGAAGCAAAAGTTTATGGAGTTCACGCAGCGGTAGGAGATTATGAGATTTTCACTAGTTCAGTTGATGCCATGGATCAAGCACTGGGGGGAGCATCTAATTCTCTATTAAACAGTGGGAATTTCCAAGAAGCGATCGCTCCGTTACCTCTTCCCAATGATGGTTATCTGTATGTCGATTGGAGAAAAAGTGAAGCTTTCCTCAAGGAGCAGCTACCAATTGTGCGAGTATTAGAA
The DNA here is from genome assembly GCA_010692635.1 of Symploca sp. SIO2C1. Lineage (GTDB taxonomy): Bacteria > Cyanobacteriota > Cyanobacteriia > Cyanobacteriales > Coleofasciculaceae > Caldora. The sequence goes on from JAAHGL010000025.1 coordinate 61,998, forward strand.
TTGGTAGGAAAACCCTTATTTGAGCATTTGCGATCGCTTAGTCTGAGCAGTTACGGCATTGACAATGGCATCCAACGGAGCAAGGTATTTTTACGCTTGGATAATCCGCAGGAAGGAAAATAAGAATTTAGAATTTAGAATTTAGAATTTAGAATGGAGGAAAAATGGGGCAATCCAGGATTAAGCGTGATTTTTTGCCGAGAATAAAGTATAAAATCTTGACTTGGCAAGTATTTTATACCAAAAAATAGATTCTATAGCAATTCTCGCATCCATGAGGTACATCTCCTATTCCCTATTCCCTATTCCCCATTCCCAAAAAACAATAACTAATGTACCTCACAAGTATGAGAAACGCTATAAATTTATCAATTCCGATGCAAATGGAAATAATCTGAAATGGCTTACAGTGACTTTACCTTAGACAGAGTGAAGAAAGAATTTGGTTTAACTCTTTCTGATAAAGTTGATATTTTTGCCGATGTACCAGAATATAAATGTAGTGAATCACTAGCAGAAATTTTGCGAGAAAATCTGCCTTTAGCTCTTGCTAGTAATACCGAAAAATCTCGCTCTGAAATGATTATTGCCCCAATTTTAATCGAACTTCGGAAACAATTACAGCATCAGATAAGTTTATTCTCTGGTATAGAGTTTAATATTGATTCTGCTAAAGGCTTGAATGGGAGCTGTGATTTTATCATTAGTCGTTCATCAGAACTACTACTTATTACTGCGCCAGTGATTGCAATTGTGGAAGCCAAAAAGGAAAATATTAATGCTGGATTAGGACAGTGCATAGCTGAGATGGTGGCATCTCAGCTCTTTAATGAACGGGAAGAGAATAAAATTGAAACTATTTATGGAGTAGTAACTACCGGGACAAACTGGAGATTTTTGAAACTAGAAGGACAAGTGATAAGTATTGATTTGAGTGAGTATTATATTAATAATGTCAATAAAATTTTGGGTATTTTAGCAAGTGGAATTCAGTAAGGGTGAGGGCTGATACGCAGTTGTATGCAAAGATAAGTAGCGATCGCTTAATTAGGGTTTGCTGAATAAGTTAATATTGGTAAATTATTATTCTGTAGGGGCGGGTTCGCCAATCCGGCAAGTACATTGACAAATCAGTCTGCTAAACCCGCCCCGGTAATACCGGTGGGGCGGGTTTAGATAAATTATCGTGTAGTTGCCAAATTTTGGGCGAACCCGCCTCTACATAGGGCTTGCTGCATAAGTCCTAGAACACCTATTCAGTATTCATAAGAAAGCAACCTATGGAACAAGCACTATGACACCAAAACAAGAACTGCTCAAAGAACTGGAAACTGTTCCTTTACCTGTGATTAAAGAGGTGCTTAACTTCCTGCTTTTTCTCAAAGCAAAGCAATCGCCTGTTGATTTCATGGACTTTGCGGGAATGGCATCTGATACCCCTGACCTGATAGATGAAATTATTGGCAATATTGAAGCAAACCGGGCAATGGACTTAGAGCGTATCCGTGAGCTATGAAACAATGTCTGCTGGATACCAATATTCTGTCTTACTTCTTACGTGGCGATGCCGCTATCGTTGAGAAATTTCGAGCTTACCGTCAGCACTATCCCTACATCTCCTTTTCCATCTTCACCTACTACGAAATCAAAAGTGGCTTGACCTATCGGGACGCTCACAAAAATAGGACTTACGCACTCAAGTGTCATGCTGAACGATAGTGAAGCATCTCAGCCGTCTGGAGATCCTTCGCTATCGCTCAGGATGACATAGTTCTGTGACGGTGCGTAAATCCTAAAAAAGATGTAGCAACTTGAGCAGCTTACAGAAGTCAGCGAAGTCATTCCTTTTGATGAGGCGATTGCCAATACTGCCAGTGAGGTGTACTGTAATCTCAAAAATAGAGGACTGGTAGTGGCTCCTATAGATCTTTTTATAGGAGCAACAGCCCTATGTTATGACTACACAGTAGCTACCGCCAATATCAAGCATTTTCAACACATCCAGAACCTGCAATATGAAAATTGGGTGGAATGAGGAAAGGGTTACAGAGTCCACGCAGCAGGACAGACAACCCGAAAGCCGACGCCGCTGCCCCTGCCGTCCGGCTCGTCGTAGAAACGAGCGGCACTACGACAGTCCCAGGGGTAGTTGAACCACGAACCCCCGCGCACCAACCGAGAATCATTATCATTATCCTGGTTATTTAACCAGGCACTACCATCAGTTGGCGCACCTTTATAGTTGTCGTGCCAGTGGTCAGTACACCACTCCCAGACATTACCATGCATATCGTACAATCCAAAGGCGTTGGCAACCTTAAAGCTGCCTACAGGAGTCGTCTTCTCACAATACTTACCTTTGACACCGGAACCATAGGTGTAGTTACCATCATAGTTCGCTAGCTCAGGAGTAATGGTCTCGCCGAAATGGAAAGGGTTAGTTGTACCAGCACGACAAGCATATTCCCATTCCGCTTCACTTGGTAATCGGTATTCCCGTCCAGCTTTCTGGGAGAGTCTTGCACAGAACTCTACTGCATCAAACCACGATACTCGCTCCACTGGTAGGTCTTTTCCTTTGAATTTGGATGGATTGGGGTCGAGTTTACGCTTAACTTGAGGGAGAGTAGCTACAGCTTCCCATTGAGCTTGAGTAATTGGATATTTTCCCAGGCAGAATGAGGCTATAGTTAACCAATGCTGGGGACTTTCTGAGTCCAATCGATCCTCTTCTATATCCGGAGAACCCATCTGGAAGCTACCAGCAGGGATAACCACCATCTCCAAACTGACTCCCTTACCCAAGTCTTCAGTAAAATAGCTTGCTTTACCCTTACTGTGTTCAATTTGTTTACCTTGAGCATTCACTGTTACCACGTCAAACTCAAACACTGGTAACTTTGGTGATGCTGGTTGCTTGGGAGTTTGAGTAGTTGTTTTCTCTCCTGAAGAGTTAGTTATGGATGGAGGTGGGGGAGATACTACCGACTGTTGAGGAATCCTGGCGAATGCCTTAATTGCATCCATATCTGAACCAGATGCCGCCACATTTACTCGAATCCACAGTTGCTTGGCTAATTCCCATTTTCTTTCCACTTCTGCTCGATAAGCATCCAGTTTCAGGGTTTCGATATCTCTGAGGGTGGCGTATCGGGGTAAAAGAATCAGGTGATGCTTACTAACTGGTTCTGCGATCGCATAAGGTGTTTGTGGCTTCTTCTGATATTTACGATTAATCTCCGGTACTCGATGGCGTAAATATTGATCTAGCCGCTCTACCGTAGCACAGTTCCCTTCTCCCTGAATCCGCAATGCCTCTAACAAGCAATGAGTAAACGAGCCTTGCTGGAGGGATTCAATTTCGTAGGCTTTTTCTTTGGGACTACAGGAGTAAATCGTAACCACTCCTTGCTGTTGCTCTTCACCAATACCTAGTCCAACTCTATCCTCCTGATTGCGGCAAGCATCTAATAGTAGTACCACATTATCAGCTCCCGACCGCCGCAGTCGTTCAGTTACAAAGCTGATGGGTAATGCGATGGGTTCTAGATCACCAGGGTCACTATCTGAAAGTAACAAGTAATCACGGTCATGATAACGCTGACCGTGACCAGAAAAAAAGAACCAGAGATTATCTCCTGGTTCTAGTAAAGGCTGCTCAAACTGCCTGCGCAAAAAACTCCGCAGTTTACCAAAAGTAGGCTGGGTGGAAATCGGTGGACTAGTATCAATAGGTGGAGAATCATCAGTAAACAGGAAAACTCGCTCAAAATCTGCCTCTTGCTGGAAAAAATCCCGCATACACTCCGCATCCCTCTTGGCATAATCCAGGGACTGAAGATTATCGTAACTATTAATACCGACTGCGATCGCCCAGTTTTTAGCCATCTTATAATTTCCAGAAAAGTTTGTACCAAGATGGATGTGCCGTAGTGCCGTGACAAGCCTAAAACTGTAGGTTGGGTGGAACGAAGTGAAACCCAACGGAATATACGAGGAGTGTTGGGTTACGCTACCGCTTCACCCAACCTACTTAATACACCATTTTAGCTGTGCCACGGCAGTAGGGTGCTCTTAGCAATAGCGTAACGAACCGTCCCTTGGATTTGCTGGTCTTTCACTGAGAATCTTGACGCTTGAACTTGAGAGTCATGGCTCCTTTGCCACCAGTTTTACCGCCGATACCAAACAGGCTCACTTTGCCTTCACCATTGATTTCCACTGACAGCTCAATTTCCTCCAGCTGCATCCCCGTGCGCAGTTGCTCAGTTTGGCTAAACACCTCCCCTACCACTTCGACAAACTTACCCATTTCCTGCTTTAACTTTTGTGCAGCAACCGGCATTCCCCGCCTAGGAGGTACTGCCGTTTTCGGGATAGACTGTTGAGGTTGACCGATTGTCCCTCCAGTATCCCGTATCCCATCCTTATCACCAGTAGGCTCTTCATCAATAACAGGAATTTCGCTTGCTTCTGTAATAATCCAAATAGTGTTCTGAGTTTCTGTAGACATCAAGACTTACTGAATCTGCTATCAACTAATATAACCTCCAAGAAAATCGTCCTCGATTCCGGAAAACACTTCTAAGAATTAAAAATTAAGAATGCAGAATTAAGAATGAAGAAAAAAAATGGTAATCCACGATATAAATGTGTTGTTTTTGCCGAAAATGAATTATCAAATCCTTGCACAGCAAAGATTTTCAACGAAAAACACATTCTAAATTCTAAATTCTAAATTCTAAATTCTAAATTCATTACCTTCCTCCTGGCATGTAAAGTAACTGCCACTTACCATTAATTTTCCCAAAAACAGCACGGTTGGCTAGAGGAGAGTAAGCAAACTGATTGTAAACATTAGCTTGCTGATTGTTGGCAAGAATCAATGGAGTCCAGCCTTTGATTGGATCTAAATTCCCATTGTTCTGTGCTTGTTGTGCTAAGAGCCTGCGATTAACTTTAACAACTTTGTTAGACACAGCATCAATGACTGGGCTTGTGGTGTTAGGTTGCGATCGCAGATTGATTTTTTTCCCGACAACCACCACATAATTTAAGGCGTATTCCTTGCCTAATTGTTTTTCTGGGTAGGGATAGCGACGGGCAAACTCCCGTGCCAGGTTGTTACACACCCAAATACCGGTAGTGGGGTCTACTTTTGGGTGACCCTCATTAGATAATGGGAAGCAGCCAACTTGGAGGGTTTTTTCCAACAAACCCCAAAAATAGCTGTTGGAGTCTTTGAGATTGAGAGAAGCAATCGGGACTACTTTCCCACTAATCTCCATTTGCTCGGGAGGTAGAATTGATTGGACAAATTGGACATCGCGAGCTTTTAGAGCTTGTTGCAGACGTTGACGAAATTGAGCAAATTCACTACCAGGCTTAACTTCGTCTGGCAAATTTAAAGGTTGAGCGAGTAGTTGCTCCAGCTTCTTTTTCTGGACGTCTACCGATGTTTTAGGTTCAGTTTGTGGTTTAGACTTGTTTGGTTGTGCTGGAGTTGGATTGGTAGCTGCAACAGTAGAAGTATTATCCTTCGCTTCTGAAGCAGGTTGAGGCTGAGTGGAACTTGTCCCTAATCCCAGTTGTTCCTGGAAAAAATTGTGACGCAACGCGGTAGCCAGACTGGCACCGGCAAGTGCTGAGATAAAAAAGGTTCCAATAATGATTAAGTAATAGGTTTTCATCAGTAAGTTTATGAAGCCGGTGTTTCGGTCAATTTAGGTAAAATTTGCTCAAGTATCAAATTTAGCTTAACCTGACGGAAGCCTTGTGCTTGAAGGCAATCCCCATGAAAAATTTTTCACCACCATGCATGAAAGTAGGGGCGAATGGCCATTCGCCCCTACCGCTCCCTACTTTCAAGTCAGGAGGCAGAAGGCAGAAGGCAGAAGTAAGATGTAGCTCATTAAGCTGCAAAGTACTGTATAACTGGATGGGCATCAATCCTAAACCGTCGGCAGCCATTAGAGTTAAGTTTTTTCTCTCACTTTCTCCCACTCATCCTACCTAAATAATGTCATGAACCAGTACCTCAAAGCAGACGCTTCAACAGCGGTAGATATTGCACTTACTTATGGTTTACTTCAACGGACAGAAACCGGCGGCTTGACCCATTGCCCTTTAATGCTCTCACCAGTCCCCATTACTAACCTGTTGATTGCCCAACTAGAATCCCTGGCTCAACCTTTAGCTCTTCTCATGCATCGGGTTGCTAATAATCTAGAATTTCTCATCGAACAGCTGCAATTCACCGCTGCTAGTGATGAGTATACAGGCTTTCTTTTGTCTTTAGCTATTGAGGAAAAGCGTCGCCAAGATACCTTACGATTTTCTATTACCCGCAGTGACTACTTCATGAAGCAGCAGGGAGAAGGCTTACGTCAAGTTGAATTTAATACTGTGGCAGCGAGTTATATTGGTCTTTCCCAGAAAATCACAGAGTTCCATCAAACTTGGGGAAATCGGTGCCATGAAACATGGGATTTATTGCCCAACAAGCCTATTGAGGTAATTGCCGACGCTTTTGTGGAGGTAATCAACGAGTACGGTGTATCTGATGGTTGTGTATTGTTTATTGTGCAAGCCAATGAGCGCAATATTTTTGATCAACGCCTTCTAGAAATTGCCCTCATTCAACGGGGTATGCGGGTAGTTCGTGCTAGCCTTGAAGCTATTGGCGAACAGGGAGAGCTCCGTAATGGGAATCTGGTTTTCAACGGCGAAATCGCAGCTATCAGTTATTTTCGAGCCGGTTATCGCCCTGATGAATTTGAAAGTAAAACAGCTCGTCAAGGTCGCCAGTTAATTTCCCATTCAACCACAATCTCTGTACCAGATCTCCCCACCCATTTGGCAGGGACAAAAAAAATTCAACAAGTTTTGACTTCTCCTGAAGTGCTAAAGCTTTTCCTGGATGAAGAGGATACAGCTTTGGTTAAAAGTGCCTTTGCCGGAATTTATACCCTTGATACTCCTATCGAGTTCGCTGGCAAAACGATGTTAGCTAGTGAAGCAGCCATCTTGCAACCGGAGCAATTTGTCCTAAAGCCTCAGCGAGAAGGAGGCGGTTTCAATCTATACGGTGAAGATATCCGTCAATGTCTGACCAATATTCAACCACAGGAGCGTAACGCATATATCCTCATGGAGCGGCTGTATCCACCAAAATCTTTGGGCTGGGGACTACGTAATGGCGAAATTTGGCAGGGGGAAGTAGTGCATGAAATTGGGCAATTTGGTGTACTCATGGCTCGTGGCGATGAGGTTTTAACAAATCAAGCAGCAGGCTATCTCGTTCGTACTAAACTTTATGACATGAATGAGGGGGGCATTTCTGGTGGATATGGACATCTCAATAGTCTGCTGAAAAAGGGTTTTGAAGTAATGAGTAATGAGTAATAAGTAATGAGTAATAAGTAAAGCGTTTTGGTTGGGAAAGTCCAAGCAATAAGTGATGCCAATTTTTGGACAAGACTAGCTTCTATTACTCCCCCAGCTCCCCCAGCTTTTTTATTTGGAAGTTCCTTACTCCTCCTGCTCACTGCTCCGGAGCTCCCTGCCTCTTTTGTTTCCATCAACCAAATATGAGCGATCTAATCCTGCCTTAACCCAATTAATGCAATCTTGTTCTGATACAAATATTTTAGGTGCAGCAACATTATTCAAACTGTAAGGTTTATAATGATCATAGAAATATTTACCAGCCTCTTCATAGATAATAATCAAATCATTGCGGTAAGTGTAGCGATGCTTGAAATAGTCAATTGTACTGACAGTATCTGAATGTTCCTGCAGATACTTTTTGGCTATATCAACGATGAGTTCAAGCTTATTGGCATAAATACCACCAGGATTATCTGCCTTGTGTAGTTTGTTTTTGTGCCCCAACTCTGAAAGTAATTTGTAGGAATAAATGGATTGACTCTCAGCCTTGTTCAGCACAAAAGGAATGATCAAATATCCATTGTAGGAAACCGATTGTTCATAAAGTAAGCGACTCATTTTAATTTTGATAAATGCTCCCTAAAGAATAGTAATTATTGCTCATACTTTCAAGAAAGACTGAACAGCTAATGGCTAATGGCTAATGGTTAATGGCTAATGGCTAATGGCTAATGGTTAATGGCTAATGGCTAATGGCTAATGGTTAATGGCTAATGGTTAATGGCTAATGGCTAATGGCTAATGGCTAATAGTTAATGGTTAATGGCTAATGGTTAATGGCTAATGGTTAATGGCTAATGGCTAATGGCTAATGGCTAATGGTTAATGGCTAATGGCTAATGGGTAATGGCTAATGGCTAATGGGTAATGGGTA
>JAAHGL010000250.1 GCA_010692635.1 Symploca sp. SIO2C1
CTTGCACAATTGAAAAAATCTGGGAGCTAATCGAGGGGTAATTCACTCATTACTCATCACTCATTACTCATTACTCATTACTCATTACTTCAAAACCCGAATCAATCGACTTTTTCAGCAAGCCCTAGGTAGTAGTTATAGGCTTATTGTCTCCACCAAAGTCAGGGTGAGGATCCACCAACTCAGCAAAACCTGTATTATTTATATAATCGTATTTTAGTTGATGTACTTCTTTTAAAGATAAGCTGCTTGTCACCCCTTGAGTCTCAAATCTAAATTTCAAGACTGCTTCTTCAGCTCTGACTTCATTCGCTCGAGAGTCTTTTCCATTTGGTCGAACATTTGTTTAGGTGTGATGCCAAACTGACCAAGCTGTGTGTTGAGTTGTTCAACAGTCATCTGAGCCATGAAGTCATCAGATAACTCGAAACGCTTCATAAAAATACGATAGCGATCCATCATTGATTCCATCTTATCAATGAAAATCTTTTTACCTTCCAGGTCAAATTTGCCGTAGCTGCCTCCCAATTGCATTAAGGAGTGATAATCTTCAAACAGCTGTTTTGCCTCTTGTTGGACTATCTCTGAATCAAAAAAACCCATTGCTCCTGTTATACAATCATATCGATTGTATTGCTGCTTCCAATCACATTGTAGTGCAGCGCCAAGTTTGCGCAAAATTCGGTTTTCCGTATTCAGGTTATTTCTCAGATGTAGCAGGCTTAGCTTTGAAGTAGCCCTCCAATACTCGGCGAACCATCGGTCCTGCTGTACTACCCCCACCACCACCGGAATGTTCAGCAAACGCGACAACTACAATTTCTGGCTTATCAGCCGGTGCATAGCCTCCAAACCAAGCATGAGGTTTACCGGGAGGAGCTTCTGCCGTTCCACTTTTACCAGCAACTGGTGGTAGATGGGGCACATTCAATTTCTTTCCTGTACCACTAGTAACCACTGCTCGCAATCCTTGGCGCAGTTTCTCCACCGTTTCAGGCTTGAGATTCATTGACTTTTGCCACTTGTCTGGGCTTCCATTATCAAACAGCAGGTGAGGTGTGATCCTATAGCCCTTATTGGCAGGAACCGCAAACATCATCGCCACTTGTAGGGGTGTTGCTTGGGTAAATCCCTGACCAATGGACATATTAACAGTATCTCCCACAGTCCACTCCCAATTGAATCTCTTCTGTTTCCAAGCATCATCTGCAATTAAACCGGGGGATTCTTCATTTAACTCAACACCAGTTTTTCTACCAAAACCATATTTACGGGACCATTCAATCAGTTTTGGTCCTCCAATGCCTTTACCAATCTGACCATGAAAAGTGTTACTACTCATTGCTATAGCTCGCACATATCCCAACGGACCAAATCCCGCTTTGTTCCACTCACCAAAAGCAGTACCACCAACACGCAAATAAGCAAAAGTTGGTAATACAGTGCCCGGAGGATACTTACCAGTTTCCATCCCTGCTGTCGCCGTAACAATCTTGAAGGTACTTGCTGGGGGAAAACCGCGTATGGCACGGTTAACAAAGGGGTTGCCTCTACCTTGCAGTTTACTCCAGGTTTCTTGGGTGATGCGGGTTGAAAAAATATTGGGGTCAAAAGTCGGACGGCTAACCATCGCCAGTATTGCACCATTGTTGGGATCTATCGCCACAATTGCACCCTTTTGATTACCCAAAGCTGCTTCAGCTGCTTTTTGCACATCTATATCTAGAGTAATCTTGACATCTTTACCAGGCTTGGCATCTTTTCTACCCAAAACCTTGACCACTTGATCTGCACCATCTACCTCAACTTGCTGTCCACCCCATTCTCCTCGTAGCAGTTCCTGAAAGGATTCCTCAACCCCCATTTGACCAATGACATCACCTGGACGATAACCTTCCTCTTGACGGTTTTCTAGTTCTTCTTCGTTGATCTCGCCGGTATAACCTAAAACATGAGCAGCCAAATCCCCATTAGGATACTCCCTTACGGTTTCGACATCCACATCTACCCCTTCTAGTTCATTGCTGTACTCAGCCAAGGCTGTAATTTGAGCAGGACTGATGCTACGAGCAATTCGGATACGGGAAACAGGACTACTACCAGCATTTTTCAAGCGTTTTTCAATATCCTCTTCTGGAATATCCAAAATCTCTGAGAGGCGTTTGAAAGTTTCTGGCCACTTTTCCTGTTTGAGAGCAATGGGCCAAACAAACACTGAGCGAGATAGCCGAGTACTAGCTAAAATTCTCCCTTTGCGGTCAAAAATATTGCCTCGCACAGGGGGTTTAGGAATGAGACGAATTCGATTGTTTTCGGCAAGTTCTTTATTGCGTTCCCCTTCAATTATTTGTAAATAAGCTAAACGAGAGGCAATACCCCCGAGCAAAAAGATGCTGATGAGCAGCATGACAAACACAGATTGGTAATTTCGTCCTACAGTACGGGTGGAGGATTGACGCCCAACTGAGAAATTATGAATTACAGTCATAGGAGTAAATTTAAGGGATAGAGGATTGGTTGACATCCTTTCGCCGTTAAGCCTATGGCGATAACGGGAGTCTTCATTTTGATTTTTAGATGAAATAATAACTTATTCAGACTAGCAGTAGCCAGATAAAATAAACCAATGTGAGGTGAAAACACTCAACAGGGATACACTTGAAGTCGCTACTGCTGAAACTATCACACCAGGTTCAAGCTCTGGTGAGGTTAGCAATCAACAGAAGCCCTTTTAATAAATACTATGTTTCAAACTTCTACCAAAGAACAACTTTCTCCGGAAGCAGCTGCTGAACTTGATATTGAACTCCGAAAAGTCTTTAAAGTTTTCAATGGAGAGACTGCTGTCCGAGGTGTGGACATGAATATTCGTCGGGGAGAGTTCTTTAGTATTCTCGGTCCATCTGGCTGCGGTAAAACCACAACCCTACGCTTAATGGCGGGGTTTGAGATGCCTTCAGCGGGAGAAGTACTGATTCAAGGGCAGTCAATGAATCAAGTACCACCCCATAGACGACCGGTGAATACGGTATTTCAAAGTTATGCTCTATTCAACCACTTGAGTGTATCAGAGAACATTGCCTTCGGTCTAAAACTAAAAAAACTTAAGGCGACAGAAGTGGAGGAGCGGGTAAAGCAAGCTCTTAAACAGGTTAAGCTAGAAGGATTAGCTAATCGATATCCTAATCAACTGTCTGGAGGACAGCAGCAACGGGTGGCTCTAGCCAGAGCATTGGTGAACCGACCAGCAGTAATATTGTTGGATGAACCCCTAGGAGCTTTGGATTTCAAACTCCGTAAAGAAATGCAGATAGAGCTATCTAATCTACATCAAGATTTGGGGTTAACCTTTGTTATGGTTACCCATGATCAAGAAGAAGCTCTAAGTCTTTCTGACCGCATTGCAGTGATGCGTACAGGTAAAATTGAGCAAATAGGTACTCCTACCGAAATCTACGAATCTCCCCGGACATCCTTTGTAGCAGATTTTATTGGAGAGGCAAATTTATTAGAAGGGCGCATCGCAGCAGTTGAAGCTTCTGAAATTCAAGTTGTTACCAAGACTGGTTTACAGATTAGGCTTGAACCTCCATCTCCCAAAGAACATCTTAGTAGTTCTCAAGAGGTTGTGGTAAGTGTACGTCCTGAAAAAATTCGCCTAAGTTATTCTCCCCCCAAATCAACAGATAATTGCTTTGAAGGTCGTCTCAAAAAAGTTATGTATTTGGGCACTCGCGTACATTGTCTGGTGGAGTTATTCAGTGGCGATCGCTTGACCGTAATGTTGCAAAATACTCCTAGTAAATTACCAGACTCCCACACTCCAGTTTATGCTCGTTGGGCAACTACAGATTGTTTGGTCCTGGAGGAGTGATATTGCGTTGGGGAGATGGGTAGATGGGGAGATGGGGGAGCTGAGGAAGCTGGGGGAGCTGGGGGAGCTGGGGAAGCTGGGGAAGCTGGGGGAGAAAAGAAGTACTAGTTCCCAATTCCCAATTCCCAATTCCCAATTCCCAATTCTAAATTCTAAATTCTAAATTCTAAATTCTTAATGACCATATATCCAAGACGCCGCAGTAGACGCAAGTTCCTACAACTAGCAGCTTCAGCTACCCTCGGTAGTGTGGCAGTATCTGGGTGTGGCTGGACTCTTGCTAATGTTAAGCCAACAACCAGTGGTCAAGGTTCAGAAGACGAGTTGTACATCTATACTTGGTCTGGTTATACAGATCAAGAATTGCTAGAGAGCTTTACTAAAAAAACTGGTATCAAGGCTGTAGCAGATGTCTTTGATTCCAACGAAGCGATGTTAGCTAAACTCCAAGCCGGAGGAGGTAGCGCTTACAGCATTATTTACCCTTCTGATTATATGGTGCAGAAGATGGTGGAGTTGGATTTGTTGACTCAACTTGACTTCTCTCGCATTAACAGTTTCGAGAAGTTGTTTCCCCGTTTTCTTAATCCCGAATATGACCCAGGCAATTTGCACAGTATACCTACTAGTTGGGGAACTACTGGTTTAATTTACAATAAAAAGCAATTAAAACTGCTACCAGATGATTGGGACTATCTTTGGGAATACCAACAAGAATTAGACAAGCGGATAACATTGCTCAATGATGTTCGAGAAGTAATGGGAGCAACATTAAGCATGTTAGGTTACTCCTACAATACTAAGAATACTGAGCATATTCAACAAGCATATGAACAACTAGTAAAGTTAAAGCCAAGCGTGGCTTCCTTTACTTCAGATGCTTGGCGACCACAAATTTTAAGTGGTGATTTAAAGGTTGCTATGTGTTATTCTTCCGATGCTAATGAAGTCATCGAAGAAAACTCAGATTTGCAATATGTGCTACCTAAAAGTGGCTCTTCTGTCTGGATGGATACTCTTGTAATTCCCAAAACTGCTCCTAATCTTAAAGGTGCTTATGCTTGGATTAACTTTATGTTGGAACCAGATATTGCTGCTCAAATTTGTAAGAGATTGAGTTTTGCCACACCGAACAAAGAAGCATACAAGTTACTACCCTCCAAAGTTCAAGATAATCAGAGTTTGTTTCCACCAGAATCAGCTCTAGAGCGCTGTGAGGGTTTGTCTCCTGTAGGTAATAAAGTTGAAGAAGTTTATGACCGCTACTGGACTAGATTGACGAGTAGTTAGGGTTTGCTAAATAAATCCATTATCCATCCCGTGAAACTGGTATTCTGCCAGTGGAATCATTATTTATTGGTTGCAATTACGATTGTTTTTTGCTATTATAGCAACCGCCAGGGTCATTAGGACATCAGATTAACGTCGTTTATTATTTCGAGCTAAACCTAGTGTCCTAACCGTTGTGGCGGTTGCTATATTATTTCATAATCGTAAAAGTGTGCGCCCATATATAAAGTGCCAAGTTCGAGCACAGATATTGTAACTAACCTGAATCCTATCTTGAAGCTTGCTGTAGTTGCTTCAGTAGCTCTAATACTTGTTGCTGTTTAGCAGTCTTTCCTTGCTGACCATAGAGTTTTGCAACCTTTTTTAAATCCTGAATGGCTTTTTGCTTGTCTCCCAACTTGGTGTAGGCATGCGCACGGTTAATGTAGGCTCCAGCATACTCAGGATTAATATTAAGGGCTCGGTTGAAATCAGAGATCGCTAGGTCTAGTTCTCCTTTGTCAGAGTAGGCACTCCCACGGTTGTTGTAGGCTTCAGCATCCTCACGATTAATTTTGAGGGCTTGGTTGTAGTCAGAGATCGCTAGGTCTAGTTCTCCTTTGTCAGAGTAGACAATCCCACGATTGTTGTAGGCTTCAGCAAACTCAGGCTCAATTTCGAGGGCTTGAGTGAAATCAGCGATCGCTAGGTCTAATTCTCCTTTTTTACCAATCGCTAGGTCTAATTCTCCTTTGTCAGAGTAGGCAATCCCGCTGTTGTTGTAGGCTTCAACAAGCTCACGATTAAATTGAAGGGCTAGGTTGTAATTAGCGATCGCTTTATCTAGTTCCCCTTCGTAGTAGTGGGCATTCCCTTTATAGAAGTAAAGTGCGTCGATAGCAGTATCTTGTGCAATCGCTTGCTCAGCATCTGGTAAAATTTCTAGCGCTTTGGTAAATCTTGTAATCGCAGCTTCATAATCCTCTGCTTCATATCTGACTAAGCCGATAGTAAACAGTGTCAGGTAGCTCGTTTTTCTAGGGAGTTGAGCCTGAATCTTAAAACTATTCAACTGGGCAATTGGCTGAATTAATTGTTTTGTCCGAACTGAAGGTAAGTAATGCAGTTTTTCCAAGACTTCAAACTTAACAGTCACTTTGACATGAGTGTTCGTATCTTTATACCAACCCCATAGCACAATGTCTGCATGATGCTTTGCCCCCTTAGCACGAGCAACCTCAATGCCTTCTTGTGCTGTTATCGTCTCGTTTAGCGCCTGAACCTTCACATCGTCGTATTTTACTGAGGCGTCTTTATGTTGTCTTGTTACTAAGGCGTCTTCAAGTTGGCTGATAATATCCTCTGTCACTCCCCAAGTGTCCTGTTGCGGATCCCTAAAGTTGGCAACTAACACTACAACCTGATGTTTTTGAAAGTTATTGTGATGATACCAGCCTCCACCACTCAGAACCATCAGCAATGCCACGGCAAACAAGCCAAGGAGAGCCAATCGCCTCGTCTTCTTACTGTAGTGCTTAACCAACGTATCCCCACTCCCATTAATCCGGCTTCGCTTAAACCAGACGTAGAGGCAGATTGATAGCAAACTCACAAAACCAACTGCTAACAGAATCACCGTTAGCGGTTCCAATTCTCCCTGAATTAATTTGAACCCTCCGACAGCAGTAATGGCAGAGCTAGCCATAGTGGGTAGCCAACCTACCGATTGCCGATTCCCCATTCCCCATTCCCAAAACCGAGGAACTTTGTACCTCATCCGAATGAGAAACGCTATATCTAGTTTTGCTAGCATCTCGAAAGCAAAAGCACTGGCATGTTGAGAAGCTTTTGCCTGTCGGATGTCTTCAGATTCTACCGAATCATCATTTTTCCCCTCAATTAAATCGGAAATACCTCGAATCACGACCGCTGGTATATTAGGATGAGCAAAGGCTGCACTCAAAAAACCGAACCCTTCCATCTCCAGAGCGATCGCATCGTTATAACTTTCCCTCAGGAATTGGAAAATAGCTGATTTTCTGGAGGTAACCACCTTCTCCCCAGCAACAATGGGAGCAACAAACACCCTAGGTTGTGAAACAGGAGCGCTGTCTAGCCGTTGCAACCACTCCCCTTTTCTTGCCTCAAATTTAGCTCTCTGCACCAGCCTATAGGCAGACTTTCCCGCTTTAGGGCGAGTAAAAAACTGCTCTCCTACTTTTCCTGACTCATAGCCGTAAACCTCTGTCGCTACCACCACATCACCAATGGCAACATCCTTGATTCCTCCGGCAATTCCTACAAACAAGAGGATGTTAGGCTGGAAATAAGCGATCGCTCGTTCTGCTTCCGCCGCTGCACCTGCATTACCCGCCCCCACCTCAGCAATGCCAACTTGCCATTCCTGTCCCTTCGCGACAAACTTCCCCTGCTCGTAAATAGTTCCCTGGGGATGCTCCTTTTCCTGCAAGTCTATCAAATGGTTGCGGACAGCTTTATATTCAACAGGCAGGGCAGTAAGTATTACCGCACGAGGCATGAGCTAATCCTTTGAATAGTTTGGTTAGCTATCAGCATTCAGCATTCAGCCTTCAGCTATCATAACAAATCCCGGTGTATTGAGACAGGCTAGAAGCCTGTTCCACATCACTATAATGTCACATTTACACCTTAGCCTTGGAAATCTGTTAGCAAGTTAAAATAGCGATCGCTCCACTCAATATTTGATTCCTTCCTGAAACTTCTACAAAACCACCATCACCATCACTACTAACCCCACGAGCAGTAATCTTGCCATCAAAACCAGTAACTTCATCTGCCCAAAGGATAACTTGACCCCCATCACCATTGAGCAGTGCATCCGCCTTGATTACCGTATCACCACTAACCAAAGTCCGCAAAGCATTCGGCACATTACCCTCACCTTGGTAATCTCCACCAATGCGTACCGTACCACCACCATTAGTACCAGAAGCATTGACATTGCCACCAATAGTTGAACTAGAAGCATCAAGACTACCAGACGCGATCGCAGTCCCTGCATCTGTGGGTATAGTTAGACCAGAATCCGCCAACTGTACCGTACCATCCGGGTTAGCAGTCAATCCCGTATTCAACCCTTGAGCTCCCACCGTCAGCAAATCAGGTAAATCCCGATGAGTAAACGGCAGCAACAGTAGAGGAAACAGAAAGCGTACCTGTCAGCAGGACAACCAGAAAAGTGCAACCCTGGTGGAATCGAGAATAGTGCATGGGTAGATAACTTTTAAAGCACTCGAACTACAGTTTCCTTCCGAACTGTTCAGTATTGGTCAAACTACAAAAAAAATTAACAATATTCTGAAGTAGAATCAATAATTGAAAAAGCGATCGCTTCCCCATGAGAAACGCTATATTTACAGAAAAGTAGCTTTGGCGTTGATTATGTATCAAGTTACGCTATCTGTTCCAGAAGAAACCGCACAGGCTTTACAGTTAACACCAGAACAACTAGCACAGGAATTATCTTTAACTGCTGCGATGAAACTTTATGAGTTAGGTAAACTTTCTTCTGGTGCTGCTGCTAAACTAGCTGGTATTGAGCGAGTAGTTTTTTTATCGAAGTTGAGTGAATATGATGTCAACACTTTCCGATTAACAGAAGGGGAATTAACAGAGGATTTGGCGAATGCTATGATGTGATTGCTGATACCTCACCCATCCAATATCTCTATCAAACAAATTTACTGGATTTGTTTCCACAACTTTATGGCTCAGTTATTGTACCATCTGCTGTGATGCATGAATTAGCTGCTGGAGCAGCTTTGGCAGTTTCCCTTCCTGATTTAAGTTCTTTAGCTTGGCTAAAGGTAAAAACGACAACAGTGGATGTAGCTTTGCAGGAAATAAATGGATTAGGTGCGGGGGAAAAAGAGGCGCTTACTTTGGCTTTGGAGATAGAAGACCCTCTGGTAATTGTGGATGATGGATTGGCTAGGTATTATGCCAAGCAACTGAATATTAAATTTACCGGGACATTGGGAATTTTACTCAAAGCTAAACAGCTAGGTAAGTTGACTATTGTAGCTCCGATTTTGGATGAATTAGATGCTCTGGGATTTCGTCTTGATTCTGCTACACGAATGGCTGTTTTGAAACTTGCTGGAGAATGATCTAGTTAGGCTTTTGATATATGAAGCGATAATGTAGGTGGGCAAAAATGGGCAATTTATTAGTTGCTGTGTTGAGATATTCATTTTGCCCACCCTACAAGCTTAAATTATAGCGCAAGCGGGAGCATCCTATTTTTGCACATAACACTTTCAATTATGCAAAGTCAACCTGTGGATTTACTTTGAATTCAGAAAGCTTTCGGAGTGGTTGTACAAAACTTTCTAAGTGCAATAAATCACTACTTTTTGCTGCGTTGCTTGCCTGTCCCATAGTCGTAGGATATACCCCATATCCCAATTGCCAATTCCCAATTCCCTAACTAAAAAGAATTTCCCAACCAACGATCGCGATCGCTAAATCTGCCAGAATATGACTAAGGTAACTAGACCAAATTGAGCGATAGTTTCGGTAACACCAAGACCAACATACCCCAGCAAAAAATACTCCTAAAGAACCTAAAATTACTATAGGCAACTCAGTGTAAGCAGCTAAAGCTAGGATGTGATGGAGTGTAAATAACAAAGCACACAGTAGTATTGATACTGTTCCCGGTATCAACACCTCACATTTACTTTGGACAAACCAACGCCAGATAAACTCTTCGATAAGTGAATTAATCAAAGTAAAATAGATTGCACCAACCACGTAGACATAGGAGCTAGTTATCCCTACTTGTTGTGCTTTAGCTTGGACATTGGCAGGATTAATTAAATGCTGTCCAATTAACCAATAGGCACCGACAATGATGCCAAACATTAACACTCCCAAAAAGGTTCCCGCTAACAACTCCCGTCGCTGTGGCCATTGCCAAACAAGTTTACCCTGCTCAACCCATAACCACCATACTAAGGGTAGAGCCAGTAACCAGACTTTGGTTACTGAGAACACAGTTTGACCGACAGTCCCAGGAAATATATATAATGCGATCGCAACACCGAGACTAGCAGCTGGTACAAGTAGTAACAGAGCCAATAGCGCACTAAGGGACTTCCAAAAAATAAAACATCCCGCAAAGAGAATGATAATCATTGTCAGGGAGAGGAAGGGGTAGCCAACGGCTACCCCTTCCTCTCCCCTTATCTAGGGGAAAGTTGAATAAGTCTGAA
>JAAHGL010000251.1 GCA_010692635.1 Symploca sp. SIO2C1
TGCACTTTGATGGGAAATCCCTGAGTAACCTTGGGGAATGGAAGTGCTCACCCACGAGGATAAATGCTTCATTCCTTCTTACTTGTTACTTTTTACTTGTTACTTGTTACTTATTCAGCAAGCCCTATGTACTGGTGCAAGATGTGAGTCATATCAATGGATTGAGCCATAAAAGAGCGATTTAGAGTTTATCGAGAGCGCCCGACGGGCGTAACTGGCAAGATGCCAGTTCCACAATTGATACCCTACACCCTACACCCTCACTTCCTTTGGAATGTTTCTCAAGAGCTCCCCAGGAGCGCTTCGCACCCCCAATTGAATGGGAGAAACAATTCTCTTACCTATTGCCAGACTTGGAGACTCGGTGTTTATTCAGAGATTAGCCATTAGCCATTAGCCATTAGCCATTAGCGCATGAGCGTGTTTCTCGAGAGGTTTAAGGAAGAACTGTTGTTGTGGAGTCTGATGGTTGCGGTTTGGTTGGTGTGCTCATACTTTGGATTATTCCAATCAGCAAAGGTAAACCAATAAGCACCGCCAGGATGAGTGCAATCCACTTCAACCAGCGTGATTTAGGTCTACCTTTGGCTGGATATCCACAAATCATACAAATTTCTTCTTCGGTGCTGGTTAGAGAGCCACAAACTTTACACGGTTCTAAAGCCATCTTTCTTCGTTATTATGTCCTTGTAAAGTCCAGAATTTCGTCATCTAAGGTTATACTTACTTTCTTACTCATAGCTCATGACTTACGCAGCTACACCAGATATAGAGCTAAAAGTGCGTTACGCTACGCTAACACACCCTACAAATAGAGGCTTTGCGTAAGTCCTGAGCTGTAAGGTACCTATTGGCGTGACACTACTAAAATAGTGTCTGAGGTAGTTTGCGTGGAGCAATAGAGTAACCCAACACTCTTCGTATATTTCGTTGGGTTTCACTTAGTTTTACCTAACCTACAATTTTAGACCTGCTACACTACTACGATAGTTTAGTACGATTATATTATCATACTAACTCATCTTACCATAGTTCTCCTAAGAAATCGTCTCCATTATCCAGCTCCCTTCAACTCTCATCCCTTCTATGAAAGGTCAAAATATTATCAATCAGATGCTTCATTCTTTGAGCAGCTTCTTCAATTTGACCTAGTTTTTTGAGCTTTTTTTCCTCTGACCATTGATCATAAAAAGCTTCCACTGATTGTACCGTAAGTAAAACGACGCTGAGGGGAGTACGTAATTCATGGGAAGCCATCGTAAAGAAGTTGGTTCTGAGTTGATTAAGTTCTTGCTCTTTTGCTAAAGCCTGACGAGCTTCTTCTGCTTGTTGGCGATCGCTAATATCAATGCCACAGCCGATGATATACTTGCATGTGCCAGAAGCTTCTAAATGGTTAGACTTGTTAGGGTCGCCACTGCTCAGATCAGAGTTTTGTGAGTCAGCTATTACTTTCTTATCAATATCTTGGAGAATTTTATTAGACCAACGAATGAGGCGGCGACTCCCATCTTGGGCAACCCAGTAATTTTCGTGCTCGTTGTAAGATGAACTTGTTTGGAGTTCTTGAAGAACAGCTTTGACTGATTCAATCTCTTCTGGAATCAGGAACAAATCCCAGAGATACTTTCCCCTAACTTCCTCGAAGGAGTAGCCAGTCATTTCTTCACAAGCTCGGTTAAAGCGGATAATTTTCCCTTGGGTGTCGAGAACGACAATTAAGACAGTAGCAGTATCAAGGATGGCAGAGACAAAGTTGCGCTCTTGGGTTAAAGCTCGCTCTGCTTGTTTGCGCTTGGTGATATCCCGCAAGATTGATAGATTTTGCTCAGGAATAAAATTGGCTTTGGCTGCATATTCAACTTCTCGCACTGTACCGTCTGGGCGTAGGAGGGACAACTCTCCAGTTGCTTGCCCAACTTCAAGAAAATTACCCCAAGCCAAGGCAAAATCGAAGCCTGGAACCATAAAATCTGTAATCCGCTTACCAAGAAGCTCTGAGTGGGGTAAACCACACAGCTCACAGGCAGCTGGATTTGCCTCCACATAAGTGCCTTCCTCATCTGCAATTAAAATAGCATCAAGTGCTTCATCAAAAACAGCTTTTAGCTGTTCCCTGAGACGAACCTTTGTAACGTCTATTTCGAGTTTGTCTTGAACTTGAGCCAGTGCAGCCTCTGCCTGCTGGCACTTGGCAATCTCCTGTTGCAGCTGAGCTTTGAGCTTACAAATTTCTGCAGCTTGCTCTTCAACTCTTCGGTTCAGCTCATTCCCACGCAAACAAAGATTAGCCCAAGCAAGAAATAGCCTGCTTAATAAGTTAGCTCTCATCAATTTAATTTTTCTTTACCTACGCTTCTGCCAGAATTGCCTCCACTTGCTTGACTCCTCAGATATACTTTCCCAAAACTGGAATAGGAGCTATGCTCATTAATAGCCTCAGTATTCGGCAACTTCACCCGGTTGCCATCAAAAGCTGGTTGAAGGGTGAAAACTTATTATGCCATTATTGCTCCGAAAGCAATCTTCCAATTGCAGAGTACAGAAAGTCAACGCCATAAGTTAACACAAAGGTCAACTTATTAATTATTCACTGCTAACTGATAACTGAAGGCGAAACATACCATGAGAATTCTCCTGGTTGAAGATAATACTCCTCTAGCTCAAGGTGTGGCTGATGCGATCACAGCTCAACTCTATATTGTTGATATTGTCGGTGATGGAGAAGCTGCTTGGGAGCACATTCGGACTATTGAGTATGACTTAATTTTGCTAGATTTGATGCTTCCCAAGCTAGATGGTCTTAGCTTATGTAAGCGGTTGCGCTCCCACGGTATTCAAACACCTGTCCTCATGTTAACTGCCCGCGACACCAGTATTGAAAAAGTCACGGGGTTAGATGTAGGTGCTGATGACTATATGGTTAAACCCTTCGATTTACCAGAGTTATTGGCACGAATCCGAGCATTACTGCGTCGGGGAGATTCTGCTTCGCTGCCAACTTTAGCATGGGGCAGCTTGCGTCTTAACCCTAGCGCTTATCAAGTTTCCTACGAGGAACAGATTCTGCATTTGACTCCCAAAGAGTATTCTATCCTCGAACTTTTCATGCGCAATGGTCAGCGGGTGTTAAGTCGGAGTTTAATTATTGACCATGTTTGGTCTTTTGATAACCCTCCTACAGAATCTACCGTTAAAGCTCACATCAAAACCCTACGTCACAAACTCAAGGCTGTGGGAGCACCTGATGATTTGATTCAGACAGTTCATAGCGTAGGTTATTGTCTCAAACAGATTTAACCCAAATGCCGCATTAATTTAATTGTCTCTAGTCATTCATTCTATTAACTCATAAACATAAGTTAGCAAAACTTAAAGTTTGACAAAAATAATTAATCGTTTATCATAGTTTTAGTAAGCAATTTGATAATTCAAGATTAAGCTGACAAGTTAGAAAAATTTAAATCAATTTAAAAAAGGAAATACTCATGAGAAGCATGAATTTTTCAAGCTCATCGTGTAATCATTGTCGTCATTGTGGAAACTATCAAATGACAGGCAGGCGGAATGGAAATTGCCAACAGCTTGGTGTAACCGTTCAAGGCAACTGGAAAGTTTGTCCTTTTTTTGTATCAACATTTACCTCTAACTGGGGAGATACAGAAGAAAGTTTGAGAGGCGTTACACTAGCGACTTTCTAGACCTCAGTACTATAGAGCAGTCCCATTTGATTTGTGAACAAGAAAGATAAAGGAAACTGGGAGCATCCCATTGGGATGCTCCCTTTGGTTCTCCTTGATGGAAGACTCTTAATTTGTTGTAAGTATTGATAAAAATGAAATTGTGCAGCTATGAATCAAACATTTGCGCCTCTACCTGCTGAGTATACAGAACGAATGCTCTGTGCCTATGTCAATGGGACTCAAAAGCTTCAGATTGCTCGGATTAGGAATATTCCCCATTGTAAATTTGAGCAGATTATTTTTCCGAAACAACGGCTGCTATTTGAAGCTTTACCCAATGCATGGCTAGAAATTGATTGGTCTACAGAGACTGGTACAACTCTATCAGATCGCATTTGCTGCAATTACTTGCGTGTCCAGCAAAGGCAAGATGAATTTACCACAGGCCAAGCTGCACTAGTTTTTCGAGCCGAAAATGGCTAATGCTACCCCAATCAACAATACTATTGCACCTACCAGCACTAGCAAGCCCGGTACTTCCTTAAAGATGAAATAGCCAAGAAAACTCGCACCCACTGGTTCAAATAAAATAGCTAGGGTGACGAGGGTTGGAGAAATCCAACGCACTGCCCAGTTAAGGCTGGTATGGCCTAGCAGTTGGGGAAAAGCAGCCATCAACAGCACATAAAGATAAACTGTAGGCGGGTAGCCAGTGTAACTCGAACCAAAAATTAAAGGAAAAGGTAACAGTATTAATGCTGCTGTACTGTACACAATAGCAATATAACTGCTGATACCTAAACCTCGCCGTTGGGCTTCACGCCCTAAAAGTAAGTACAAACTTACTGTCCAGGCTCCTAGAAGTGCCAGGAAATTACCTAGAAGTGGATTACTACCACCGGTAACTACTCCTGTATCCCCTGAAGTAATCAGAACACCACCCACAAGTGCTACTCCCATTCCCAGCAATGTCAATCTGCTAGGTTTTTCCTTAAACCAGAACCAAGAAACCAGAGCAACCCAGATGGGATTAGTGTTAACCAGGGTAGTAGAAGCAGCAATTGAAGTGAAGGAAAGGGAGGTAATCCAGGCAGAAAAATGTAGGGCAAGACAGATACCAGCAGCACCAGCATAGCGCAGAGCACCAGGACTGAGGGAAGTTAGCTGGAACTTGCGCCAAGCTGGTAGTAATAATAGAGATGCGATCGCTAAACGAGAGGCTGAGAGGAACAGGCTAAATGCTACCCCATTTACTCCAGAAGAAGCGATCGCTAAGCGAACAAAAATTGCTGAAGTCGAAGCAGCAAAGACGCCGACAACGATAACTAACCCTACTAGCCAGGGACGCGGCTGCTGTAAAATGCTCACTGTTAGGGACTTCCAAGTAAAAAATATCCAATCACTATAAGAAGGCAGAGAAGCTGGGGGAGCTGGGGGAGCTGGGGGAGCTGAGGGAGCTGGGGGAGAGAAGAAAACAAGGGAGACATCCCCAATTAACAATTAGCAATTAGCAATTAACAATTAGCAATTAGCAATTCCCACCCCTTACAAATTCTCTGTAATAACTTTCAGGCGAATGATCTGTTCACCTGTCTCATCGAGTGGTACTTCGATAATCTCCCCAGTGAGACTCTCGATGCAGCTAAGGAGCGATCGCAATTGGGGGGTACTAGCACCAGTATCTACGTATAAGCGGTCTGATAAATTGCCTAGACGTTTCCAGGTAGTGTAAAGTTTACCAATAGTTTGTTCTAAGACAGATGCTTGTTTGACCACATCAGCAGCAGTGTTCAAACAGTCCAAACGCAGGGCTTCTTCTAGAGCTATTTCCATATCTAGGGACGATTGGCTAATCGTCTGAACTTGAGCAGCTGCATCAAGATACTTGGCTAGGTAACGGGCATCTGCTGTCACCTGCTTGACTGTATCCACATCGGGACTAGCAGCAATTTCATTTTGTAATGGTTTGAGGTGAGTTTCTGGTAACTTCTCCATTTCTTTAACCAGAGGTGCCAGATAACGAGCTGGCATTGAACCACCAGCAGATTTTTCCTTCACTTCCTCTGGTATCAAGTCTGAAGACATTGCTGTCCATTCATCAGAGAGTTGTTTTACCTCCCGACGGGTGATGCGATCGCCTTTTTGAGCTGCATCTGATACCATCTGTTGTACTTCTGGAGGGGACTTAGCCGTTTCCACAAATGCCCGTTTGCTGAAGTTTCTGATGGCATCTGGATCAAGTTTTCCCTCTGCTAGTAGAGTATCGGCACTGTTGGCAAGCTCAATTAAAGAGTAAGCCTGACTTTTGCTAATTTCTCGGGTTTTGAGCCAATTTAAAAATCCTGTTCCTCGTCCCTCACCCCCTTTTTTCTCCCTGTCACGCACAATCCGTAAGATCCGTCCTCGCCAGATTTCCGTTTGTAAGTCGAAGCGATCGCATACTACCCAAGCATTATCCAACTGCTGCTGAAAATCATACTCGAGAATTTCCTCATCCTCTGGATCAGGCAGCTGAAAATTCAGATCAACTGGTTGCTCAAGCACAGCAGCCAGTTCGGCAGTAGATTCGGGGATTTGAACCATAGGAAGCGATCGTCGAGTGGTAGAGGAATGATGATTATACCCTTATTTGTAGGGTGTGTTAGTGTAGCGTAATGCACTTTAACTCTATATGTGGTGTAGCTGCGTAAATCCTGAGCTCAAAGTCTTACCATCTTGACATCAAAAGAGTCCAGAAAATCGATAGTATAACTATCCCTAGTAAGATGATTACTATACCGATCGCTATACTTTTAACCCCTCTAAGGGAAGTTTTAGCCAAATTATAGCTACTAATTAAACGAGGGCGAAAAATAGACTTGACCATATTCACTCTCCAGCCAAAACTTTTATGAGTTAGTAAGCCCATAACCAGGACTGATTTACCAACCAAAGTTTCAAGCTGCAAGGAAATCATCCTCTTACTACTAAATAAGTAAACAGGTAAAGATAAAGGAGAAATAATTTCAAGACCTTCAACCATCACCGGTATAGTTTCTGTACCTATTTTAATTTCTACTGCTAAGGGTAAATTATTTTCTTGATTTCTCTTAACTTGGCTAACTTGACCTTGCAGTTGGCAATATAGCTCCTGTCCTCTCGCTAATTCAGGTAATGATGAGAGGTTGATAAGTTTAGTAGTCTGTAAGCTCCAAAGTTTCAGTAGTTCGTAGCCTACAGCTCTAAATCCTAGCAGCAGTGACAAGATACCACTAATGGCTAATAAACCTAAACCACAGACAATTGACCAAGTTAAAATCTCAGGATCTGGTTTAAATTCTAGAGAATTTGGATTATCTAAATCATAAATATCCCACAAAGGAAAATTTAATACAGTTTTGGGTGCTACTACTTCACACGAGTCATAATAAAGTTTGGGAGTTATGGAGATTTGATAAACCTTTCCTGATGAGTCATTAAATACTTTGGATGGAGTTGGTAGATAATTGACATATAACTGACTACCTTGATTCCCTAGAGCTACAAACTCAAAGGCTTTTTTATCGTTATGACCACTACGAACATCAACTTGATACTCAAGCATGTCTGAGACAATATTAAAAGTCAACTTTCCTTTCCAACTGCCAACATATAAACAGATTGGACCACGATAATCAGGATTAATTGACAATGTATTTGACCAAGTCTGTGCTTGACAAGCAATCAGACTCAGCAGCAACAGCAACCAGACTAATCCTAAAGCTAGGAACTTTTTGGGCTGGAAATATTGACAATTAAATAATTTATTCAGCAATTTTTTGTATCAATATTAATGATAATAGTTTGCTATTTATGACTGGTGTAGCTTATTAAGGATTAAGACAATTTTAGCTAAAATGCAGCAAACGCTCCTAATTTTTCCGGAAAGTGGGCTTTCTCTGGAGTAGTTAAGGAGGGAGTGCATTCTGTTTCAGACAATGCCCCCGATGGAAGGCAGGGCTGCTTCATTCCTCACGTAAAATCAAGTTATGGGGAAATAGGGAATCAGGGAAGTGGGGAATTGGGGAAGTCTCACCTTAATGGATACGGCTACGTGATTAATGCCAGACACTTTATCTAGCAAGGACTTCAGCCATTATAGTTGGATTGCTATATTTTGTTCTCCCAAATTCCCTACCTCCCTAAAAACCTAAAATTATAGACTTTTCCTGAGAATGAAACAGCCCTGCGATGGAAGGTAGCCCAGATGAAAGCAAGTGAGGTTCTAAGAAAATATAAAGATGGTATCAGAGACTTCAGCGGTGAATGTCTCAGGGGCGAGTCTTTTCAAGGTAAGAATCTTGCTGGTGCAGATTTTAGTGAGGCGGATATCCGGGGCGCTAATTTTACTAATGCTTACCTCAGAGGTGCAAAGTTCTCTGGAGCACAAGCTGGACTACAGCCCTATTGGAAAATTGTTTTAATAACTATCTCTCTAGTTTTATCAGCAATGTCGGGAGCGCCATCAGCATTAGCTGGTGGCTACCTGGGATTTTTGTTGGATAGCCCCAACTTCTTCAATTTCATGGTTGGGTTGAGTCTCATTTTGGGATTTGTTATCCTCTTCATAATTATCGCTCGCTACGGTTTGGGGATAGCATTAGTAGCTTTAGTAACCTTTTTAGTTGTGAATTTAGCTGGAGGTTTATTTGTCGCGGGGAATGGGGATGGGAATGGAGCTGGGATGTTTGCTTTCGCCATCATTGGTGCTTTGGCTGGGACAATAACTGGTGCTTTAGTTGAAACGGTGGCTTTCGAGCTAGCTGGAGCGTTTGCTTTTGCTTACACTTTGAGCGTCGCTTTAGTTGTTGCGTTTGCCTTTGCTAAGTTTGGGAAGGGAGCTATAGTTGAGGCAAGGTTTGAAGCTTTTGTTTGTGCTTGTCTAGTGGTTGGACTATATGCTTACATTAGCTGGCGAGCATTAGTTGGAGATGACAAATATGCTCTCATTCGCACAATTGCTATTGCCTTTGCTGCTATCGGAGGTACTAGCTTTCGCCATGCTAATTTAACCAATGCTGACTTCTCTCAAGCTAAGCTCAAGAGTACAGATTTTAGAAGAGCTAACATTATTCGGACTTGCTGGCACAACAGTGAACAACTAGATCGCATTCGCCCTGGTAAAACTTACTTACAAGATGCAAAAGTGCGGCAATTGGTGATTACAGGGCAGGGGCAAGACCAAAATTTTGACCGTCAAAACTTGCGCGGCATTAACTTACAAGGGGCAAACCTAGCAGATGCGAGCTTCATCGGTACTGATTTAAATGAAGCTAACCTGCAAGATGCGGACTTATCCAGAGCCAAACTGGTACAAACTCAATTAGATGAGGCTGATTTAACTGGTGCAACCCTCACCGGAGCAACGATTGAAGATTGGGGCATCACGAATAGTACAAACTTGCACAGGATTAGATGTCAGTATGTCTTCATGGGCTTACCCACCAAAAATGATCCTAACCCCCGTCGCAAACCAGATAACTGGGAAGAGGAGTTTGAGGATGGGGATTTTGCTGACTTTATTAAACCAATAGTTGATACCCTTGACCTTTATCATAACCAGGGAGTTGACCCTCGTGCGATCGCAATTTCCTTTAAGCAGTTAGCTGACAATAATCCTGATGCTGAATTGGAGATTGTGGCGATGGAGAAACGAAGTAAGGATAAGTTCTTACTCCGTGCAGCAACGGCTCCTAATGCTGACCACTCTAAGCTGAATGCTGAGTATTTTACAACTTATAACACAATCAAGGTCTTAGCTCAGACAGAGGTACAGGCACTACTTGTCGAGAAAGATAGCCGCATTTCTAGTTTAGAGAAGATGGTAGAAACAGCACTACAGCGTCCCGGAATTTATGCACAAACCTATAACCATCAAGGAGATACCATGCCAGACAAAAGTAGCGACATCAATATTAGTGGTGTAACCGGTAGTAACTGAATCTAAGCTAAGACGCATTTAAATTATGATTTTTGAATCCCAGACTCTTTATAGCAAAGGTTCCAATTAAAAAAATTAAATGCAGAACAGGTTAAAGAATCTAGTCTGCACCTACAAGATCGTGATTTTGGTAGAACTAAATAGTGCTACTTGAGATATAGACTTTTAGACCAAATCTGTGGCATTATAGAGTAAGTATTACTTTTAAACTTGTCAACTGGGTTATCTCCAATAATTTTTGGGTGTTACTATCCGCAACAGTATCAATCAGCTCTCCAAATTTTTTTGGAACCAAATATTTATCTACCAAGTCTTGGCTAAGAAGTACAAAATAAGTTCTGACTAAGAGTTGTTAAGGGAGTTTTTGAATCTATCCCACAGCTGCTTCAGAACTCTTCTCTGATTGCTGCATTCATCCCATCTGCCGATTTCCCGGGGTATATTTTCTGCAATTGACAATCACAATAGTCTCTATGGCTAAATATCTAAACATCTCTGCCTTGCCATAGAGATTCCAATATTCATCAGTGCAATTTACCATTCATCATTCGCTGAATCGAACATTTTTCGATTCAGTAGAGAGTTGTTTGTTATTAGTAGTAATCGATTTACTACTAAGTAGGTGGGCATAAATAAACTCACATGGGCAGGGCGGGTTTTGAAGGAGAGAAACAGGACACGTAGCAAGCATCTTAGCTAAACCCGCCCCTACAAATCCAATGATCGTTTTTTTTCACCTAC
>JAAHGL010000252.1 GCA_010692635.1 Symploca sp. SIO2C1
GTCTATAGAAGCTTATTTTCCTTGCACTTTGATGGGAAATCTCTGAGTAACCTTGGGGAATGGAAGTGCTCACCCACGAGGATAAATGCTTCATTCCTTCTTACTTGTTACTTTTTACTTGTTACTTATTACTTATTACTTATTACTTATTACTTCAAAACCAGAAAATTACGACTTTTTCAGCAAGCCCTAACTAATGACCAATGCTACATTGTTCCAGCTTAGCTGCTAAAGTTCCAGCGTGACGCCACCAGTAATAACCCCCTGCCCATTGCCGTGAAGGGAAGTGTCCTACAGGCATTTCTGGAGTTTGAGTAAAAGGTAAACGCAGCTTTAACTTGAACTCTGATTTAATGGTACTAGAATTGTGCAGCGACCAACCGACGCGATCGCAAAAACTGGGATAATCTCCCTCAACTTCTTGATAAATCTGCTTTTGGACAGTGAAGCCAAAACGTCCTGCACTGAATTTTCTCCAAAGTTGGTCAATGATTAATAAATCCTCACAGGGTAAGTTTTTAATATCAGCAGTTTGGAGGTAATAACCGGGTCGCCTTCCTATTGCCTGACATAGCAAATCACAAGTCTTGTTGTCTGCCTCCTGCCATTTTTTTCTAGCTAATAAATCTCGTAGTTCACTATAATCAATCTTTGCTGCTGAAGCTAAAGCTTTAGTACTAGTCTTAGGAATTACTGGCTGAGCTACTGTTGGTTTGAAGTTGACTGCTTCCAACACTTCAGGGACTGACTGGTAACGCTCAGAAATAGTATTTTGCAGTAACTTATCTAAAATACAACCCAAGCGATCGCTCACTACTATGCTACCAGGTAAATGATGCCGCCATGCCCAACGATTATGGATGATATCAAACATTTCCCTAGGGGCAATACCTGTGAGCAAGTGAATGCAACTCACACCTAAACTATAAAGATCACTCGCTGGAAAGGCTTTGCCCTTGATTTGCTCTGATGCCATATATTCAGCAGTCCCTACTGTAGTACCAGTATGATGCAAAGCTGTGGTACTCAGCAGTTTAGCGACCCCAAAATCAATCAACACTGGCTTGCCATCGCTGCGACGGTGGATAATATTAGCTGGCTTGATATCTCGGTGGATTACTTGGCGATCGTGGATATACTTGAGTACTGGTAGTAAATCCTTAAGTAATTGCCAAATTTGCTTTTCCCCAAACAGTCCTATCTGCTGCAATTCTTGTTCTAAATTCTGCCCTTCAATCAACTCTTGCACTAGATACAGCTGCTTATTCTGTTCAAAGTAGGCCAAAAGTTTAGGGATTTGTGGATGTTCTCCCAACTGTTCAAGACGCTCTGCTTCTTTGCGAAATAATTGACCTGCTTTATTTAAGATTAAACCACCATTGCTGGGAAAACAAAATTGTTTAATGACACAGGAAGGCTTACCAGGAATATCTTCATCTACTGTTAAAAAAGTTCTGCCAAATCCACCAATCCCAATCGGACTAAGCGCACGATATCTCTGCCTCAGCAATAATTTAGAACCACAGCTGAGACAATAGAGATCCGAGTCAGAATTTTGCGGAGTCAAACATCCTGGAGTAACACAGTAAGTCATTGAGAATTGCTAATTGCTAATTGTTAATTGCTAATTGTTAATTGAGAATGGTTTCTTCGTCTTCATGTCTCCGTGTGTCCGTGTCTCCGCGTCTCCGCGTCTCCTCAGGTTCCCTAACGATCTTGGAAGTCTCTTACTGCTCCTCTACCTGGTAAATGTAAAACTTCTGAAATACTCCCACCGTTTCAAAATGATATGCAGGCAGTGAAGGACCGATATTTAAGTCAGTGCGATAGATGCTGAACAGAAGTAAGTTCTGGCGCTCTGTCTTTTCGGAAAGAATTTGCTTAATTTGGGGGCGTGCCGTGTCAACGAGGGATTTGCATTGGCGCTGGAGAAATTCCTCAACTTGAGGTAGTTTGGGTGCTTGGCTACAAGCTTCCTCTTTGAGATAGGTACTTAGCTGCTCAACAGCATAATCATCATAGGCATCCTGCTTTGGATTAGTCACTGCCATCGCTGCTGAGAGTCCTGCTAGAGCTAATCCACCAAGCACTGCTAAAACTTGTAAGCCTTTCATTTTACTTCTTTAACTGTCCACATAGCTATTACTACATCCTCATCTGCTAGAGTTCCTGATCAATTGAACCCAAATAGTAGATCAACCAGCAAAGCAAATGTTATAATAAAAAATTGTATGGCGAGCGTAGCCAAGTGGTTAAGGCAGTGGATTGTGGTTCCACCATTCGCGGGTTCAAGTCCCGTCGTTCGCCCTGATACTCCGGCAACAATTGTCGTGTTGTCTTAAAAATACGAAACAAGGCAGGAGGCAGAGGGCAGGAGGCAGAAGGGAAGAGGATTAGACCCTTGTGCTGCTCCTCGCGCTAACCTAACATATTCTCATCAGAGATTGAGAGATGAGTTAACTTCTGATTTGTTAACTGCTCATTGGAGCAGCTCTGGATCGACACCTAGTTCACGCAATTTAGCTGCTAATATTTCAGCCTTTTGACGCTCTTGTTCTGCACGTTGGGACTCTTGTTCTGCACGTTGACGCTCTTGTTCTGTTTGTTCGCTACTCCACAACAACAAATTTCCTTGTTGATCCCACCACCTTAACCACTTCATGTTTTGCTCGAGTCGTTCCCCCTGCCAAATTCCTAAAAACATTTCTAACTCAGGAATCCAGCAGCGTTCATTCTCGTCTGCTGGCTGCAAGATATATTTCCCCTGCTGCAAGTACCGCACTTCCAAACTTGCTTCGTAGGGATCGTAAGTTACATAGGTGGGAACTTGAAGGATTTGCTCATAGAAGTAGAGTTTTCCATAAGGAACAGTTGAACGTACGGAAAGCTCGCCACAGTCTGTCTCAGAGAGGAACTCCATCACTACGGCTACTGGCGCACCTTCTAAATGAGGAGTGTAGCTACGACGAATTACCCCAGATGCTACTGGTTGTACTTGAGGTACATAAAACCAGTCAGGAGCCTTCACAGTAATTTTTTTGTTAACTGCGGCTACTAAGCCAAAATTAGAGCCAATAAGCATTTGAGATTGTATTTTCCCTGCAGCTCCCAAGGCATCAGTTAGTGCTGCAGCAAGCAGGGGTTGTTGAATATTTTCCACAGGATCGTCTGGTAAAACGAAATCGGCTGGCAGTGCTTCCCACGCTACAGTCGTTTCTTGTTTATTGGGATGAACTTGTAGAATCATAGAACCACACCAAAGCCATTACACAGTTGAAGCAGATTTTATCTAGAGCGATTTCCCTTAACAATGAGCTTAAAATTGGTAATTGATAAGTTTTGAGCAATGTCGTTTGAGTTAATTACGAAAATTACTTCCTCATCATCACATCACTTACCTACTAGCTTAACCATACCAATGCCACCAAAGTAGAGACCAATTACAGCACCAGCTAGTAAACTTTGGGTGAGAGGATCTGTGGAGGGGGTTAGTACTGCTCCCAAAACTGCTGCACCTAAAACTACGAAGCGCCAGCCAGAAAGCATTTGCCCAGAGGAGACAATATTCAAAATACCCAGTAGCATCTGAATAATTGGGACTTGAAAGGCGATACCAGTACTAAACATCAATAGCAAGACAAATTCAAAGTACTTGTCAATCGACCACAACTGCTCTACCACATCTGCACCATAACTAATAAAGAATTTGAGGGCAGCGGGAATTAATGCAACGTAGGCAAATGCCAAACCGATGAAAAATAGGAAGCTTGAACCCAAAACCACCGGTCCGATAATTTGTCGTTCGCGGCGAGTCAACCCTGGTAAAACAAATAGTATAATTTGGTAGAGAATAAAGGGACTAGCGACTACCAAACCACTGTATCCGGCAACTTTAAGAGATACAAAAAAGTATTCCCCTGGAGCTAGTTGCAAAAATTTGACACCTTGAGCTGGAATTTCTAAGAGCTGGACAATTGGTTTGACACCTACAAAGCAGCCAATAACGCATACTACTACAGCAATCAGGGAGTAGAAAATTCGCTGCCGCAACTCCTCTAAGTGATCAAACAGAGACATCTCGACATCATTGGGTATTTCGTCAAGATAGTCTTTTTCCGGGTCTTCTGAACTGGATTGGGATACGATCTCTACTTCGGAAGGCGTCATCTATATTAGATCGATTCAGGGGACGCTAACTATTGTACCTAGGGAGGAAGAGGAATTGTTAAGTGAGAATTTAATGTCTACTTTTTTCAGAAAATTCATCAATGCCTGACATCAATGCAGAAATCGAAAGCCAGATTTATGGGGTAATTTTCGGACAAGCGGTTGGAGATGCTTTGGGATTTGGTACAGAGTTTCTCTCGAAATCCCAGGTTGCCCAAGAATATCCCAGTGGTTTAGACACCTACCGCCAGATTACTCGCTTTCAGCCTAGTCAGGACAAAGGTTATATGTTAACCTGGAGCCCCGGCGATTGGACTGATGATACCGATCAGATACTTTGCATTCTCGATAGTCTCTTGGAGCATCATCGAGTTGATGTACTGGATATCGCACGCCGTTTTCATCATTGGGCGATTACTGATGGGGGTGAGGTGAAAAAAGGTGTGGGAGAGCTTTTTTGAGTAATGAGTAATGAGTAATGAGTAATGAGTGAAGAAACTTTTGTCAAATCCTCTTTCCTTCTACCTCCTACCTCCTCCCTCGCCTCGGAGCCTCCTGCCTTGGAGCCTCCTGCCTCATGTTTCTTGAGAGCCACTGTAAATTTCACCTCACCCTACTGATGGTATGGGTATGGGAGCAACGGTGAATGCAGTAGTTCATCACCAAAGCTTTTTGAGTGATCCTCATCAGGCAGCTAGGGAAGTTTGGGAAGCAGGCTCGCGCCAAAGTGCTGCCAATAGTGGGGTGATGCGAACTTCCGTTTTGGGCATTTGGTACTATTGGGATTCAGAACAAGTGCGAACCAATGCGATAGATAGCTGCCAGCACCTCTCAAATCGAATTCAATATTGTAATAAGACTTGTTGCTTATCTTACAAGTTAAATGTTTTATTTTTTACCCAATAGCTTGGTATTTCTCGCTAAAGTTTCTTGGCAAATAATGGCAACTGTGACTAGTCTATTGTGCCTCAACTATAATTCTGTTGCTTTAGCACAACTCAATTCTCAGTTAACTAATGAGTTAGCCAGTAATGATTCAGAGTTGGTAGTTGAACAATCTTCACAAAAAACCGACACACCAGTTTATCTCCCATCTGCCGATGCCCAATTTTCCCAATCCCTGCTACTTCAGTCGAAAGTTAAGCAACTAGCCCAAACACCCCCAGATATTCCTTCTGGAATCCTCGAACCTACTCGCCCAGATTTGCCTCCTTTACCCACAACACCGCCAGAAACTCCCACTCCCATCCTGCCAACTCCTGAAACTCCTGAAACTCCTGAAACTCCAGATTCAGAGTTGGGAGTTAAAGTCAAGGTAGAACGAGTGGAAATCTTAGGCAGTAATGTTTTTTCTCCAGCTGAGTTAGAAGCAGCAGTAGCAGAGTTTATTGGTAGAGAAGCGACTTTTGAAGAACTTCTAGAAATTCGTACTATCATTGCCCAGTTATATACTGATAACGGTTACACTACCTCTGGTGCATTTCTTCCTCCCCAGGATTTGACAGACGGGGTGGTAATCGTTCAAGTTGTAGAAGGGGCAATAGAACAGATAGAGATTGAAGGATTAGAGCGTTTACACGAAGGTTATGTGCGATCGCGTCTTGGCTTAGCTGCTCAACCGCCAATCAATCTCCAGCGTTTGGAAGAAGCTTTACAACTACTACAACTCAACCCTTTACTGGATAGTGTTCAGGCAGAACTTTCAGCAGGAACAGCACCAGGCTTAAGTGTGCTAACACTGAATCTAAGGGAAGCAAGTCCCTGGGTGGCAGAAGTAAGCCTAGATAATCATAATTCTCCGAGTATCGGCTCTTTAGGTGGTACTGTCGCCTTAGCTCATAATAACCTGCTAGGTTTTGGCGATCGCTTGAGTGCAGAGTATAGTCTTACAACAGGATTAGATAACTATGACCTTAGTTATGAAATTCCCCTTAATCCCCGTGATGGCAGTCTGAATGTTAGTTATACCAACAGCTATAGTCAGATTGTTGAGGAACCATTTTCCCAATTTGATATTAATTCTCGCTCCTACACCCTATCCGTTGGTTTCCGTCAACCATTTATTCGTACTCCTACCAAAGAACTAGCTCTGGGGTTATCCTTTGACTTGCGCCAAAGTCAAACATTTTTACTAGAAGACATACCCTTCTCTTTTTCCCTAGGACCAGACGATGGTAAATCTAGAGTAAGTGTCCTCAGGTTCAGCCAAGACTGGATTAATCGTGAGCCTAGCCGAGTGTTGGCTGCTAGATCCCAATTGAGTTTTGGCTTAGATATTTTTGACCCTACTATTAATGACACTAGCGTTGATGGGCTGTTTACCAGTTGGTTGGGACAATTTCAGTGGGTTCAGGCATTAGGTACCGATACTATCTTAATTGGTCGTATTGGTGCACAATTTTCCTTAGACCCCCTTTTACCGCTAGAACAATTTAGTATTGGTGGCGTTGATACAGTACGAGGCTATCGGCAAAATCAACAAGTTGCAGATAATGGTATTGCAGCTAGTTTGGAACTAAGGTATCCCCTCATACGGAATTCAGATGGCATTGGCACGCTCCAACTCACTCCTTTTTTTGATGTAGGCAGAGTTTGGAATAATGATCGTGAAACTTCCGTTTCTATTGGTACTTCCAGTTCTGCTACCCTTGCCAGTATCGGTTTAGGGTTACGCTGGCAAATTGATTCTAGTTTCTCTGCTCGCCTAGATTGGGGAATTCCCCTCCTCTCCATTGATAATGAAGGGAATTCTCTGCAAGATAATGGAGTTTCGTTTTCACTTCGCTATCAACCTTTTTGAAGTACTTGACAGCTCCCGGCGCTCAATCGTAAATAATTATCAATTATCAATTGATAATTTGCAATTGGCATTGCTCAAAAACGTAATCAACGGCTTTAAATAATTGATCTAAATCGTAAATTGTGTAAGATTTAATATTTTTGGTAAATAAGCGATCGCTCAACTTGCTAAACTCCCACATTTTGCCGTTGGATACTATCCCAAAAATCGTTTGCCCTTCAATCCCATTAATTTTTTGGCAAGCCACCATTTCCGCCGCACATTGTCCCCAACCGGCAGTAAAATCATCTTTCTTTGCCTCTATAGCTACAAAAAAAGGCTGATCAAAAACTATCTTACCCAGAGGAGATTTATGAGCTAAAAGATAATCTGGCACTCCTGATAAATCTTCATTGTAAATCAAACTTTGATGACTCCAAAGCAACCAACTTTCCTTATAAGCAAACCAAACTTCGGTTAAAATTGGTGCAATTAAGTTTTCGCAAATAGCCGCTTCAGAATTATCAACTATTCCGTCTTTTAAAAGAATTTCAAACCTTTGCTTGAAGTAATCCTTTAATGTAAATTCAGATTGTAGAATAAAATTGTTTTCTTGGTAAGTTAACTCAAAAGCTTTGATAACCATTGCCAGGTTTTTATAACCAGTGAAAGGCATTTATTATCTCCATTGTTAACTTTGTATTTCTCAAAAATACTATAGCATTAAGCGATCGCCCCCATTAAACCACGTAATTCAAACCATGACTAACCAAACATTCCAAAAACTAGTGCAGCAGGCATGGAAAGAACTCACCATCGACAAAAGCTTAAAAAGCTTACCCTACAAGCTTTCTTCCCTCCTCCCTCCGGGTGAACGAAATATGAAGTGGGATTTATAGCAAAGTATCCTCCCAAATCATTAGTTCTCCTTTGTTTCCCTATCTCCCCATCTCCCTATTTCCCGACCCTTTTTTTCGCTCACCCCCTGCCTCCTGCCTCCTGCCTTCTGCCTTCTTGCACTGGTTCCTCATCACCAACTACTAATTGCTGATTTACCTGTTCGGAGAGCCAAATATTAAAACAGTCATTGATAAGGCGTTGACGCATAGCATCATCTAGTTGTGCAGGAATCAACTCCTCTAGACGTATAATTACCAACCATTCTCCTAAGCGTGTCGGTGGTGACAATTGTCCTGCTTTACTTAAACGCAGAATTTTTGCTAAAGCTGGGTGAGGCTGAGTCAACTCCACCGGACCAACCAACCCACCAGTTTGGGCCTCCGGACCTTGAGAATATTCTCTTGCTAAATCTGCAAAAGTATGCTCTCCTTCTTGAATCCGGAAATAGAGTTCTTGGGCAATTCCTGGATCTTTGGTGCGAATTAGGGAGTAAATTACCCGGTCTAACTCTATCTTACGGCTGAGGAAGTAGGATTCGAGTTTG
The DNA here is from genome assembly GCA_010692635.1 of Symploca sp. SIO2C1. Classification (GTDB taxonomy): domain Bacteria; phylum Cyanobacteriota; class Cyanobacteriia; order Cyanobacteriales; family Coleofasciculaceae; genus Caldora. The sequence goes on from JAAHGL010000252.1 coordinate 8,391, forward strand.
TGACTCCAGGTTGCCTGTTTGTATTTTTCGATTTTCAGTGCTCGGGTTGCCAGAGCTTCTAGTTGTGCTGCACTCATTCCCTGCTGCTTGAGCCAAGCTTCTTGAACTTTGGGTTCAGTAATTTTTTTTTTCTGGCAGAACTGCTGAACTGCTTGATTTGTCTCCTCAGGAGTACATTCGATCGAGGCAATCGCTTCATCAATGATAACTTCCCGGATTAACGGCTGTAGCAGCTGGTATTCAGCTAGTAGAGGAATAAGTTCTTCAGCGGTAATATTGCGATCGCCAACTCGTAAAACTGTAGTCATTATTTATTATTTGTCAAAAGCTACTCTTTAAAGATTTTTGCCTTTAGCGCGTCTATGTCAAGTTTGGAATTTAGAATTTAGAATTTAGAATTTAGAATTGGAAATACAACACTTTGCACCTTAATGAGGTAAATCTCACTCCTGCCTTCTGACTTGTAAGTAGGGAACAGGGAACGGGAAGGTTAAAATCGCTAGTAGACTCCAAACCATGAGCAATTAATTCATATACTAATGACTATCATCCGTGTACCCAAAGCCTGGAAGCTTCCAGAAGCACAAGTAACTTCTAAAAGTGCTTATGTCAACCGCCGTCGTTTTCTCAAAACTATAGCTAATGCTAGCCTGGGGGCAGGTATTGTTTCGGCTTTGGGTTGTAAAGGGTCTTCTGTACCAGAAAATAACCTAGTTTCATCAAACCAAGCCCTAACAGCAACTTTAGATCAACCTAGTTTAGAGCCATTTGCACGTAATCCTGCTTTCAAGACAGTTGACCGACCAATCACCGATGAAATCCTGGCGGGACAGTACAATAACTATTATGAATTTGGCGGTAGCAAGTCTATTTGGCGAGCCAGCCAAGCATTACCTACTGATAACTGGCAAGTTACAGTCACAGGTTTAGTGAAAAATCCTCGCACCTATGACTTAGATGATTTACTCAAGAAATTTCCCTTAGAAGAGCGTATCTATCGATTGCGATGTGTAGAAGCTTGGTCTATGGTACTACCGTGGGTGGGATTTCCGATGAAATTGCTGATGGCAGAGGTTGAACCAACTGATAAGGCTCGATTTGTGAGTTTTACCTCTTACTATGACCCCAAAATTTCGTTGGCTCCAGTTCAATCATTAGGTCAAAAAGTACCCTGGCCTTACACAGAAGGCTTACGCTTAGAGGAAATGGCGAACGAGTTAGCATTTTTTGCTGTTGGTGTCTACGGTGAGATGCTGCCGAAGCAATATGGTGCACCTATTAGAGCAGTGTTACCGTGGAAGTATGGTTTCAAAGGGGCAAAGTCGATTGTCAAAATCGACTTTGTTGAACAGCAACCGGCGACCTTTTGGAATACCTTATCTCCCTCAGAATATGGCTTTGAGGATAATGTCAATCCGAACAAACCTCATCCGAGGTGGTCACAAAAGACGGAAAGGTTCATCGGCAAAGGACCCGATTTGTCATGGGAGGAACGCCCGACTTTACCTTACAACGGTTATGAAGAATACGTTGCTTCCCTGTATAAATGAATGATACCAAATCCGCCTTTCAAATCCTCTGTTTCGCTTAGCTTTGGGGGGGAATTTCAGTCGGTCTTGCTACAGCCGTTTGACTTCCTTCCTCAGATGCATAGACATAAACCTCTTTGATCACTTCGTTTTCTATGCGCAACCAGAGACCTTCACTCCAATTATTAACACGCTCTCCCGCGTAAAAAATGTTCAACGCATAAATATAACCGTTACTGTCACTATTGACACTCCCACGGTTACGCTACGCTAAAACCGTGGGATTCTTTCGTCATAGGGAGCGCACCGCTTTACCCTCAGAAAGCATCTTCACCGTATGCCCTACGGCTGCAAGTCCTCTTATTAGAACTACTTGACTAGCTGCTACATCTCTATCCGTTGTGTAGCCACAATTGTCGCACTTGTGAATAC
>JAAHGL010000253.1 GCA_010692635.1 Symploca sp. SIO2C1
TGGGATTACTACATATATACCACTGATAATCAAGGCAATCGTCAGGAACTTTTTCAATTTGGTAACCCTTATGATGCAAGAGTCCGTCCTTGGTATAAAGCTGCCCTAAAAGAGAAGGACCTTGTCTGGAGTGAGGTCTTTATCATACACGCCAGCCAAAACTTGGGAATTACCGCTAGTTTGCCAGTTTATGACAAAAATCGTAATCTGTTGGGAGCTTGGGGAACAAATTTACTAGACACACAAATCAATAAATTCCTAGAAAGTTTGGAAATTGGTAAGTCAGGGCAGACTTTTATCATCGAACGTTCTGGATTATTAGTAGCTTCTTCCACTGGGGAAGAGCCTTTTGTTCTTGGTGAAGATGGAAAGCTCAAGGAACGACTGCCAGCAGTAGCAAGTAGTGTACCGTTGACTCGCTCTACAGCAGAGCACTTAACTGAACACTTTGGCAATCTCTCAAAAATTGCGGAAAGCCAACAACTTACCTTTAAACTTAATGGTCAGCGACAATTTTTACAGCTCAAACCCCTCAAAGATGGTCGAGGTATTGACTGGTTAATTGTGGTAGTCGTACCAGAAGCTGACTTTATGGAGCAAATTAATGCCAACACCCGCACCACTATCGGGTTATGTATAGCTGCCTTAGTGTTGGCTATAGTCGTTGGCATTGTTACTGCTAGGTGGGTTGTGCAGCCGATTCTACGTTTAAATACATCAGCTAAAGCTCTCACTAAGGGTGAATGGGAGCAAAAAGTAGAAATTAAACGCTCTGATGAATTGGGGGAACTCGCCAAATCCTTCAATCGCATGGCTAATCAACTACAAGAATCGTTTGCTACCTTAGAACAGCGAGTTGTAGAACGTACTGCGGAATTAGCCATAGCTAAAGACAAAGCAGAAGTAGCCAACCAAGCTAAAAGCAGCTTCCTCGCTAATATGAGCCATGAATTGCGCTCTCCCCTCAATGCGATTCTCGGCTTTGCTCAACTGATGACTCGCAGCCAAAACCTATCCCGAGAAAATCAAGAAAATGTTGGTATTATCGCCCGCAGTGGAGAGCATCTGCTAACTTTGATTAATAATGTTCTAGATTTATCCAAAATTGAGGCGGGGAGAACCAGTAAAAACGAAAAAAACTTCGATCTAATTCGGCTGCTGAATGATCTCGAAGATATGTTCCGCCTCAAAGCTGATGATAAAGGATTGCAGTTGTTATTTGAGCACACTCCTGATGTTCCGCAATATGTACGCACTGATGAAGTCAAGTTACGTCAAATCTTGATTAACCTACTCAACAACGCCCTCAAGTTTACTGAAGTGGGTGGTGTTTCAGTGCGAGTTGGAGCCGAGGGAGATGGGGAGATGGGGAGATGGGAAGATGGGGGAGATGGGGGAGCTGGGGGAGATGGGGAAGTTGGGGAAGATGAGGAGAACAAGGGGGACACACTAGATACGGAGACGCCCAGACACGGAGACGCCCAGACAATTCCCAATTCCCAATTCCCAATTCCCAATTCCCAATTCCCAATTCCCAATTCCCAAACAACAATTACTTTTGAAGTAGAAGATACTGGCCCTGGTATTGCTCCAGAGGAGTTAGACAGCCTGTTTGAAGCTTTTGCACAAACCCAAACTGGACAACAAGCACAAGAGGGGACAGGCTTAGGATTACCCATTAGCCGCTCCTTTGTAGAACTGATGGGGGGTCAAATGAGCGTCAGTTCAGAGGTAGAGCATGGTACTCTCTTCAAATTTGACATCCGTGTAAGTATCGTTGATGCTACCAAACTCGAAACTAAACAACCGACGCGCCGAGTCATTGCTCTAGAACCCAATCAACCCCGTTATCGAATTTTGATTGTGGATGACAAACCCCTCAATCGCCAACTGTTGATTAAGCTGCTCAATCCTCTTGGCTTTGAACTGAAGGAAGCTGTTAATGGCGAGGAGGCAATCGCTATCTGGGAAAGCTGGGAGCCCCAACTAATCTGGATGGATATGCGGATGCCGGTGATGGATGGTTACAAGGCAACTCAACAGATTAAATCTACTACCAAAGGTCAAGCTACAGCGATCATTGCCCTGACTGCAAGTGTTTTAGAAGAGGAAAGAGCAGTGATACTCTCAGCTGGTTGCGATGATTTTATGCGCAAACCTTTCCGGGAAGCAGATATATTTGCCACAATGCACAAACACATCGGAGTGCGATATGTCTATGAAGAACAAGAGCAAAGTGATTCGTTAAAAGACAAGGGCAATCAAAATGTACTGAGTGCTAGTGCGATCGCAAATCTACCGAGGGAATGGGTTGTTAATTTTGAGCAGGCAGTCCTTCAGGGTGACTTGGAGTTAGGTGCTAGTTCAATTGAGCTAATCCGCTCACAGAATCCACAACTAGCCGACGCTCTTCAGAGTTGTCTTGATAATTTTGAGTATGACAAAATTTTAATGTTAATTAGCACAGAGTAGGGAAGAAAATCACTAAGCATGAATCAAGCTCAACCCGATAATGACCAAAGCAATATCTTAGTAGTTGACGATACTCCAGCTAACTTACGACTGTTAGTAAATATGCTAACAGACAAGGGCTATAAAGTTAGAGCTGTACCGAATGGTAAGTTGGCACTATCTGCTGTTAGTTTATCCCTTCCAGATTTAATTTTGCTAGATATTATGATGCCAGAAATGAATGGCTATGAAGTCTGTGAAAATCTCAAAGCTAATGATCTCACTCGGGACATTCCAGTAATTTTTATCAGTGCTATCAATGAAGTACTAGATAAAGTAAAAGCTTTTGGCGTGGGTGGGATAGACTATATCAGCAAACCCTTTCAGTTGGAAGAAGTTTTGGCTCGCGTGGAAACCCACTTAGCTCTAAGGGAACTGCAAAAGAGTCTCCAAAGTAAAAATAATGAATTGGTCAATACCCTAGAACAATTGCAAGCTGCCCAATCCCAATTAATTGAATCAGAGAAAATGGCGGCTTTAGGGCAACTAATTGCTGGAATTTCCCATGAATTGAATACCCCTCTAGGAGCTATTAATTCTTCTGTAAGTAATATTGCTAATTTCTGGAATAATCATCTTGAAGAATTGCCTCTTTTTTTTCAAAAACTCTCTCCAGAACGTCAGGCAGATTTTTTAATCTTACTGCAAAAATCAAGACAACAAAATATTACTTTTTCGACCCGAGAACAACGCAAAATCAGAAAGGCTTTGACTAGTAAACTAGAATCTTACTCGATTGATAAATCAGCCACAATTGCTAATTTATTGTTAGGTATCGGTGTTTACCAAGACTTAGAAACTTTTTTGCCACTGTTAAAAGACCCAGAAAGTGAAAAAATCTTAAAAACTGCTTATCAATTAGCTACCGTACAAACTAGTACTAAAAACATTGCTACTGCCTCAGAACGTGCTACTAAAATCGTTTTTGCTCTCAAAACCTATGCTCATTATGATCACACAATTGAAAAGAGAGAAACAAAGATTATTGAAGGAATTGAAACTGTCTTAACTCTTTATCAAAATCAACTCAGACACGGGGTAGAAGTAATCAAAAATTATGATTATTCTTTGCCTGCTATTTTTTGCTACCCTGATGAACTCAATCAAGTCTGGACTAATCTAATTCACAATGCTCTCCAAGCGATGGATAATAAAGGGAATTTAACTATTGAAGTCACTAGGCAAGATGCCAATATCAGGGTTAGTATTACTGATAGTGGTAAAGGTATCTCTCCTGAGATTCAGCCGAAAATATTTCAGCCCTTCTTTACTACTAAACCTCCAGGAGAAGGCAGCGGCTTGGGATTGGATATCGTCAAAAAAATTATTGATAAACATCAAGGTCAAATTGAGGTAGAGTCAGTACCAGGTAAAACTACATTTACTGTATATCTATCTATTGATTAATGACAATTAGCAATTCACAATTCACAATTAGCAATTAGCAATTAGCAATTAGCAATTAACAATGATCAAACCAGTAATTTTATGTGTTGATGATGAGGTAGTGCTCTTGAAAAGCTTAGAAATAGAGCTACAAGCAGCCTTTGGAGATACTTACCTCTATGAATTTGCCGAAAGTGCTGATGAAGCCATGGAAATTATTGATGAGCTAACGGATGAGGCAGTACCGATTCTCATGATTGTCTCCGATTGGCTAATGCCAGGAATGAAAGGTGATGAGTTTTTGATTTATATTCATAAAAAATACCCCAACATTGTTAAAGTTATGCTCACAGGACAAGCTGATGAAGAAGCGATTGAAAGGGCTGAAAAGTATGCAAATTTATATAATTGTTTGCACAAACCTTGGAATAGTCAGGAATTAATTGAAACAATTAGATCGGCGCTAGCTAAGTTATGAATCCACCTGTCATTATCTGTGTTGATGATGAACAGACTATCCTAGATAGCCTGAAAATAGAGCTAGAAGAAGCCTTAGGAGATGAGTACCTGATTGAAGTAGCTCAAGATGGTGAAGAGGCTTTAGAATTATTGTCAGAATTGCTGGAAGATAATTATGAAGTTGCTTTAGTAATTTCTGATTACATTATGCCCGGTATGAAAGGGGATGAATTGCTCAAGCGCATCCATGCTATCTCTCCCAAAACTCTGAAAATTATGCTAACTGGGCAAGCAGATGTAGAAGCAGTGGGAAATGCGATTAATTATGCTAAATTATATCGTTACATTCCCAAGCCTTGGCAAACTCAAGACCTGAGTTTAACAGTTACAGAAGCAGTATACAGCTATTTTCAGGATAAACGGCTGGCAAAAAAAACCCTTAAACTCCACGAAGTGAATCAGGCTCTTGAGCAAGCAAATCAAGAACAAGCTACCTTAATTACTCAACTTCATGAGAATGAGAAGCGCTTAACTCAGTTGAATCAGGCTCTTGAAGAAGCCAACAGTAAACAAGCCACCTTAATTGCTCAACTCCACGAGAATGAGCATCGCTTAAGCCAGTTCCTCGAAGCTATCCCCGTAGGTGTGTTTGTGGTGGATGTCAATGGTAAATCCCAATACGTCAATTCTCGCGCTGAGCAGTTACTGGGTAAAGGCATAGTAGCTAATACCATCCCTGAGCAATTTAGAGAAGTTTATCAAGTTTACCTAGCAGGAACTCAGCAACTTTGCCCGCAAGAGCAAGATCCAATATTGTTGGCATTACAAGGGGAAAGTGTGACGATTGATGATCTCGAAATTCACCAAGAAGACAAAATTATACCGATAGAGGTTTGGAGTATACCAATCTACGATCAATCGGGTAATATAGCCTATGCGATCATTGCCTTTCAGGATATCACCGAACGCAAGGAAGCAGAAATAGAACGACAGGAGTTCATGGAACAACTCTTTGAAGTGAATGGTAATTTGGAGTTGGCTTTGAATAATGAATCAAAATTAACTGATGCTGCTGAACGCTTTGTACCTAAAAAGTTTCTTTCAATTTTAGGGCATCAAAGCCTTGTTGATGTCCAATTAGGTGAAGCAGTACAACAGGATATGTCGGTACTTTTTGCTGATATTCGTTCTTTTACTACCCTCTCCGAAAGTATGACACCCCAGGACAATTTCAACTTTATTAATGCCTATCTTTCTCGGATGAGTCCTGTCATTAGTGAATATCAGGGGTTTATTGATAAATATATTGGCGATGCAATTATGGCTCTGTTTAGTGGTGAGGCAGATAATGCTGTCAAAGCTGGGATTGCTATGCTATACAAACTAGTTGAATATAATCAACATCGTGCCAATTCTAGTTATATTCCAATAAACATTGGCATTGGCATTAATACAGGTTCTTTGATGCTGGGAACCGTTGGAGAACAAAACCGTATGGATGGTACTGTTATTAGTGATGCTGTTAATGTAGCTTCTCGTCTGGAAAAGTTAACAAAATGCTATGGAGTACCATTGTTGATCTCTCAACAGACTTTTGTACGTCTGAAAGATCAACAACAGTATGCCGTTCGCTTCATTGACAGGGTTCAGGTGAAAGGAAAATCACAATTGGTAACTGTCTATGAAGTTTTTGATGCCGATGAGCCAAGAATTAAAGAAGGTAAGTTAGTGACAAAATCAGCTTTTGAGGAAGCATGGTTACTCTACAATCAACAATCTTTTCGGAAAGCAGCACAACTGTTTGCTGATTGTCTGCAACAAAATCCAGGGGATAATGTAGCCCAGATTTATTTAGAACGTTGTCAAGAATACTGAATTACTTTTGAGGAACACGCTCACAGCTAATGGCTAATGGCTAATGGCTAATGGCTAATGGCTAATGGCTAATGGCTAATAGCTAATAGCTAATAGCTAATCTCTGAATAAACACCGAGTCTCCGAGTCAGGCAACAGGGAGCAGGGAGCAGTAGGGAAGGATCTCCAGACAGCCCAGATACTTCACTATCATCTCAGTCCGCCTCAGCATCTAAACTATCTGTAGGTTGGGTTAGCGGTAGCGTAACCCAACGTAATTTACTCGAGTGTTGGGTTGAGGTAACGAAACCCAACCTACAAAATTTGCTGCTGTAATTCAGCTGAGGTATTTATACCAAATTGCATTCAGCGGTAAGTTGTTACGCATTTAATTTGTATAATACTAGCGAGCAAGATGCTCACACTACAATATTTTCACGTTTTCGCATCTATTATTTTGTCGGTTTTTGAGATTGTGCTAAAGTTTGTTGAGTACTCCCAGATAATTTTGCTGTTTAGTTCTCTTCATAACGGCTAACACTGAAAATGATATAGTTGTACGGGATTAATTCTTTGCGATCATAATCATTTACTACTTGACCACTAGATGGATCGTAAACCCAGTTGTCCCAGTCCCACGCTAAATTCATGCTTTCAGGAATTTGCACAGCGATGTAGGAACCTTCGGCAAGACTTGCGCGGGTAGTAATGTTGCTGAAGTCAAGTCCTAGGTAGAAATCCTGCACTGGTACGTTCTTCCTACGGTTGGCAATGGTTTCAGTTAATCCTTTTGCCATTGCAGAGAGGGGTGCAATCGCAGGCTGTGTAGTTGAAGCTAATTTAAGTCCTGCTTTGAAGACATCAGATTCTAAGAAACTCAGAGCGGCTTCATCTTCCTCATTCAAAACATTGATGGTAAGGCATTTGAACGCGACACCTTCCGTACCTACATTTAGTCCAGTGAAAATGGGAAAGCCAACAATAGCAGCGCTTTGTCCTTCGCGGATACGATAGGTAGCGTTGAAGTGTAGGTGTTCGATATCGCCTTGAATCTGATTTTGAGCATAGAAATCAAATAAGACGCGATGGGTTCCGTTGCCAGGGTAGTCTGCTGCTCGCAAACAGTCTAGAGTGATTTTGATGCGGGAATTCTTGAGTGTATCGTCTGCTTTGATATTGACTGCATTTTGGATAGGTAGCGTTTTTTTGCTTGGTGGTGTCGGTGCGATATAGCCAAACCTATGGGCTGTATGCTTGGAGGCTCTATCAAATAGTAAACTTGCTCCAGATACACTCCCTTTTACCGCAAACCCTCCTCCAAACTGTACGCTAGATAAATCAAAATTAGATCTTAGATGATTTTCTATAGTTGTGGTTGCTTCCTCATCATCCACTTCCCCTAGTTTGGCAGCAGCTTGCTCTGGTGATAAATTGCCTGTTGTTGGTACATCCTCGAATTGATTGTCTGTGGTCATAGGGTTAACCTTTATTTACGTTCTTGTAAAGTTATTCATCTACTCATCCTCAGGTTCGGGGAAGAGTAGCTGTAGGGTGGGCATTGTCAAAAATCTAAAATAGCTGCGATATGATTCAAAGCAATGCCCACCTAAACTATCCCAATCATCATTCTCGCCAAATCTGGACTGGTGGGCAAAAGCGGGGAATTTATCAGTCCAATTGTTAAAGATATTCATTTTGCCCACCCTACAAGTTTGTATTGTTGCAAATATTTCCAATTGTTAATTTCGCCACCAGCATCCGCTACGCTAACACACCCTACGAATAGAGGCTTTGCGTAAGTGCTGATAAAGTTAGAACCTGCCTCAACGTCTAACGTGTCACACTAGAAGCAAAGATTCAGGAAAATCGAGAGGAGGCTTGGTTAATGACAATCTCCACCGAGAAAAAAGTTTGGACAGATGAGGAATTTAGAATTTAGAATTTAGAATTTAGAATTTAGAATTTAAGAATGTAGTGCGAGCGTCTCGCTTGCGATCGATCAGTCACCCCACGAGTAAGATGTTTGCACGCTACGCGATCGCTTTCTAAATCCACACTCGTCTTAAATTTAAAATAAACCCAGGCAGAATGTCTTCACCTGACAAGCTGCTAGGATGTTCTAACACTTCTGCCTCTCTCCCAGCGCGATAAATCTCTACCCGTCGGTTCTGTGGATCAATTAACCATCCAAGTTTGGCTCCGTTATCAATATATTCGTGCATCTTGGCTTGTAATTTGGAGAGACTATCGGATTCAGAGCGCAATTCGATGGCAAAATCTGGACAAAGGGGAATAAAACCTCTTCTCTGTTGAGGAGTCAGGGATTGCCAACGTTCTCTAATTACCCAAGCAGCATCGGGAGAGCGATCCGCACCGTTGGGAAGTCTAAACCCAGTAGAAGAGTCAAAACCTTCCCCTAAATCCTCATGTTCTTCTTGCCAGCGAGCAAATTGCCCAGTAATGTTGAAATTTCTCCTACCCGATTCGCCTCCTGTAGGGGGATTCACTATTAACTCTCCTGCTGCTGTGCGTTCTAGTCTTAAGTTTCGGTTTACTGCTGAGAGTGCCTCAAACTGTTCTGGGGTGACATGGAGGAGGAGCTCATCGGGTAATTCAAGGGATAGGTTATTTCTTGTCATTTGTCATTGGTCATTGGTCATTTGTACAAAGGACGTTTCCATTCTAAATTCTAAATTCTAAATTCTAAATTTTCCATCATAATTAGCTCGACTCCTGTTGAGGAGCAATTGTTTTTTGAGCTCCCTTTCCTAAGCTAGCGAGATAAATTCCCGCAATAACAACAATTAAGGAAGTGATATTGAGTAGAGTTAATTGTTCATCAAAGATAATCCAAGCAAAGAAAGCCGTAATCAGTGGCTCTAGCAAGAGACATACTGCGACAAAACTAGAGGAAAAGTGCTTAAGGCTGTAAGTCAACAAACTATGCCCAAAAACCTGTACAATGATGCCTAGAGCTAGAACAGAAAACCATGTTGATTGGGCCATAGGGAAGAGATGATCTTCAGTGATTGAAGCCACTCCCAAAGCTAAGATAGCTCTTAAGCAACAGCTCAATAATAAAACTGTGGTGACTGAGTATCTATTGCGTAACGATTCACGAGCTAAAAGTGCGGCAGCATAAAATACAGAAGATAGCAGTGCCAGCATATCTCCAGTAAAGTTGCTAGGAGCAATAGTCCAATCTTCAAACTCAATACAACTAGAAGCGAATAAGGCAACACCTAGACCAACTAGAAACCAATTGTCAAATTGCCGCTTGAGAATCAACCAACCACCAAGAGTTGCAAAGATAGGGGTCATGTTATGTAATAAATTGGCGTTGGCTACACTAGTCTGGGTTAGTGAAATAGCCCACAAATATATGCAACTACAACTCATTGAAGATTCTACTACCAACAATATTACATCCTTAAGAGGAAGCATATTTGGTAACTTATATGCTTGTTGAGGGTTCCCAGAGAAGACAAATTTGCGACCCTCCCATAAGCTGAAGGTAACCACAGCGATCCAAAATCGGTTAAAGACAGTTGCGCTAGCTCCTAGCTCAAACTCGGTCAATCTTGTTAGAATTGCAGCGAATGCAAGGATAAAAATTCCTATTAGCAATGCCAACAAAGGTAGAAACAAGGCTTTCTTAGCTAATGGAACAGTTTCTTGATCAAGTACTCTATTCATGCACAACCTACTGGCAAACACCTCATTTTTTAGAGACTTACTCACAAAAAGCGGAGCGTAGCCCATTTCTTCTAGAACACCGATTCAGTAACCAAAATTAAGTGTAGGGGCGAAGCATTCCGGCGAGAATTTCCCCCTCAAGTCCTAGTTTTTCACTTTGTCATTGGTTATAGGAAAAAAGAGGAATATCAGTAAGCAGAAAGACTGGGACTTTTTTGTAAATTATGCTTCTCTAACCAATCTATGACAGTCTGCTTTTGCCTTAACTTGACTTCATTGGTGAAATTCTCTCTATTGAATGGCATTAATCTTGAGTTATTTGGGTAAAGATCAGG
>JAAHGL010000254.1 GCA_010692635.1 Symploca sp. SIO2C1
ACCTATCCTCTCAGCGGTAGGACTTTCACCTACATCACTTCCACAGTTATGTGATAGTCACTTGGACTGCCACACCCTAGTTATACCCCTCTAGTTTCTAGAGGCTCCTACTAGGAACAAATCGCACCTCAACCCAACCTACAGTTTTAGCCTTGCCCACCCTACGAGCTGACAGTGCGAGCGTTAACTATCAAATGGGTTAAATACACTCAACCCATTCTTGTCTGAGTGACTTCTGAAACTCTAGAGCATCCACCCGCTTAGGCAAAAATCCCCGCCATTTATCTTTACTTATCACTGGTATTTCCCGTAGGCGATCTTGATGTTCAGATGTTACCTTCTGACGAACCAATGCCGCCAATTCTGCCAACAGCTGTAGTTGCTCATCAGAGGAAAGGCTTTGAACTTGAGTTAGTACTTCATTATAGGTAGACATGAACTCAGGTGTTGATTATTTTCTTGCCCTAAGTCCAATATATATCCACAGTAATTAGATACCCAAAACAGACAATATCAATTGCTGTAGGGGCGGGTTTAGGGTCATGGTTAACGCATCTGGTGACAATCTTAATACAAAACCCGCCCAACGCCATCCCCAGGTTATCGTTTGGGCGGGTTTTGATTGGAATATTCCGGTCAAATCGGCTAGATTGTCACTAAACCCGCCCCTACAATATGTACAATTTAATTCACATTAGGCGTAAATTCTAAATTCTAAACTGGGTTTAATCTTGAATCAATGCCTGAAACCGAGTATCTGAGCGAAGGTTGTCAAAATCGGAGTCGGTTTTTGCCATCTCTCGGTATTCGTCGGGATTAAGATGGATGGCTTGTTGCAGATTCTCGATCGCTAGGTCACAATTGTTTTGCAATGCATAGAAGCAAGCTTTGTTGTACCAGGCGGCATCATCATCAGGATTGAATTCAATAGCTTTATCATAACTAGCGATCGCATCCTCTATTCTTCTCAACTTATACAGCCCATTGCCCACAGCGAACAAAAACAGCTCACTACTAAATTCTGGTTCACTGGAAGTAGCAATTTGTTCAGCTTGTACTTTGGCTTGTTGTAACCAATCTAGGCACTGAGGTTCGGGAGAGCGTTTAGATTGGCTGATGAGTCATGTAAGGGAAGGGGAAGATGGGGAGCTGGGGAGATGGGGGAGAAATTCCCGATTCCCAATTAGCAATTAGCAATTAGCAATTAGCAATTCCCAATAAATCAATGTTAAGCTCAAGTCAAAAATTGGGCAATATAGAAGTAGGGGCTGGTTTCGTAAAAAATACCCAACCGATTCCCGTACTTTCTGATGAACTTGGAGGCAACGGCTATGCGTTCCAAGAATATTTTAATTGGCGTAATTGTTATAGCAGTGCTGTTTATTGGAATTGGCGATCGCATTCTACCCCAACCCCTAAGCGATGCTAGTAAAAACACTCGCACTACTATTAATCAATTCTTGATTAATTTATTCCCAACCAGGAAACCCAAAAATCCCTATGAGGAAAGAGAAAAGCAGCTTGAGGAATTAGAACAAGGGCAAAAATAACATCAAATGGCTAATGGCTAATGGCTAATGGCTAATGGCTAATGGCTAATAGCTAATGGCTAATGGCTAATGGCCAATGGCTAATGGCTAATAGCTAATGGCTAATAGCTAATCGAAGAGAATTGTTTCTCCTGCCTCCTGCCTTCTGCCTCCTGCCTTCTAATGCTCATTACTCAAAAAAGACGATAGGTAAGCACTTCAGCCTGCTTGTCACCCCCTGATAACCTTGACATTACTGAACGACGACTGCCCCAAAATGCTAAGATACCGAGCAGCATTGCAGCGTACTCCTAGCATATTCGCTTAAAATAGTCCCAAACCCTTTGTAGCGAGAGAGGGTCAAACTACAGTGACTCAAGAGCGAGTAAGACAAACAATCAAAAACAGCGTCATCACAAATCCCAGCAATTATTACGTGCTATTGGGGTTGCACGTTGGCGCCACACCCCTAGAAATCCGACGCGCCTATCGACAGCTCAGCAAGCGCTATCATCCAGATACCACAGAATTACCGAACCAAACAGCAACGAGCAAATTCCAACAGCTTAATGAAGCCTACGCCACTCTAAGTAATCCACAGCGGCGTATACTGTATGACAAGAAAATTGGCTATTCACGCTTCAATGTGATTCAGGCTCCCTCAAATTTAAATCGTCCGGTAAACCAACGGAAAAATACTTACTCGGACTCTGCTTACCTAGATCCCAATGATCGTCCCCTCTCTGCTGGTGAACTATTTGTACTATTTATTCTGGGTTTAACATTTCTCGGTTGTTTAGTACTAGCGATCGCAATTGGTTTAACACGAGGAGAATCTGCTTTCCAATTCTCTACCACTACTAACTACAGTACACCAACAACAGAACAGCTGAGTCCTAAAGATTGGAACATGTCGCTTAACACAACTCCTCGATTTAGTCAACCATTTCAACCCAAAAGTCCTGCCAAATTATAGCAATTCCCACAAACAGCCAATTCCCAATTCCCAATTCTAAATTCTAAATTCTAAATTCTCATGACTCTTCCATCAGCTGACACTCCTTTGTATAACCATCCCCTTCATGAAATAGAGCAGTGGCTGAGGTCTCAAGGCTGTGAACAAGACCCCACAGTCCCCCACAGCTGGCGCCTCGAGCAAATGGATTGGCGAGCACAACTGTGGCTGGAGAATGAAGAATTAACTGTACTTTATATAGGTGAAGGAGATAATGGACAGGATATTAAACGCTCCTTCAAATATTCCCTTAGCAGGGAAGATATAGAAGCTGCCGTTTTCTCTGGTCCCTAAAAGTAGAGCAACATTTATTGAAAATTTTAGAAGCTACAGAGCACATCTAAAATCTAAAATCTAAAGTTTAAAATCTCAATATTAATGTTAAATTTTGCCAAACCGGCGATTGCGTTGCTGATAGTCAGACAAAGCTTTATGAAACTGCTCTCGACCAAAATCAGGCCACAGAACATCTGTAATATAGATTTCGGCATAAGCCATTTGCCAAAGTAGGAAATTGCTCAAGCGCATCTCACCACTGCTACGAATCAGCAAATCTGGATCACAAACATTAGCGGTATAAAGGTATCGTGAAAACAATGCCTCATCAATCTCTTCTGGTTTAAGATGACCTTGTTGTACCTGAGTTGCGATCGCGCGAGTAGCTTGTAAAATTTCCTGGCGTCCCCCATAGTTGGTAGCAACAGTAAACTGGATACCTGTATTCTCCTTAGTGAGATTCATCGAACGATCAATTTGGGTTTGGAGCGAGGGAGGCAAAACAGCTAAATTGCCGACAAACTGAATCCGTACATTTTCCTCCATCATTTCCTGGAGTTCCCGCATCAATACCCGCTCAAATAAAGCCATTAAAAAATCCACTTCCTCATGGGGACGCCCCCAGTTTTCAGTGGAAAATGCATAAGCCGTGAGGGCTTCAATGCCCCAATCATCGCAGCAGCGCAGCAATTTTTTCAGAGCATCCACTCCCTGCCGGTGACCAATAATCCTTGGTAGCCCTCGGCGTTTAGCCCAACGACCATTTCCATCCATAATCACCGCTACATGCCTAGGTAGACGCTTCTGATCTAGATCTTTTGGTAGTTCTTTAGAGATAGTTTGCATATCATTTAAGTAGGAAAGAAGTAGATAAGTAATAGCAAAGCGGCGTTATTCTTTGATCACAGCTTGCTACTCTGCACCATGCTGGCACAAAAGCTAAAGAGAGTCTACGCAATAACTGAAAGCAACCAAGTGAAAAACTTTAGAATATCTGGGTTGTGGTAACATTTTTATGTATATTCACGGATGAATCTGGAGGTTTGGAAAGGATATACTTAAACACATAATTATTTATATTTCACCTAACTCCTTGCCAACAACTAGTGCAGTGCGGTGGAAATAACCCACCAGTTTGAGATCGATATAATCCTTACTCTATAAGCATTCTTAATTCTTAATTCTTAATTCTTAATTCTTAATTCCGCGCAGCGGTACTAGTCATTTCTTCTTTTGAGAAGTAGATGAGGGAAGATGAAGTAAGCTCGAAATCAGCATTCTTAACTGAGATCTTATTTGGCGACCTAAACTACGTAAACTTGGAGCTACTACCTCACGCTCAACAACAGTCGAAAAGCGAGATTCTAACAATTCTTTCAATTTAGAGCTAGTTAACGGACGGTTAAGTCCTCCTTTCTCTGCCAGAGAAATTGAACCTGTCTCTTCAGATACAACAATACAGAGGCAATTTTCAACACGCTCGGTAATTCCCATTGCTGCCCGATGGCGTGTACCGAGCTGCCGTGAGGCTTTACGCTCAGAAAGAGGCAAAATCACACCAGCGGCAGCAACGCGGGAACCGCGAATCAGCACTGCACCATCATGCAATAACGTTGTTGTCTGAAAAATAGTTTGTAAGAGCTCTTTAGAAATTTCTGCATTTATTTGAACACCTGGTACAGAGACATCCCGTTCATCAATCGGACCACTAGTTTCCATAATTATCAGAGCCCCAGTTCGATTTTGGGATAATTCTTTGACAGCATCCACAATGTCATCAATAACACTGTCTGATTTCGGAATCGGACGTCGCTTAGCCTGAAACAACTCAATAATTTCACCCCGCCCCACCTGTTCGAGAAACCGGCGGAAATCCGACTGGAAAATCACTGCCATCGCTACAGCCGAACCAACCACTAACTTTTCCAGCACAAAATGTAACAGCTTTAGCTGGAGTTGCTCACTTATCGCTGCTGCTAGCATTAAGAAAATTAACCCCCTAACCATCCACAAGGTTCGGCGCTCGCCAATAATTAGGAGAACAAGATAAGTAAGGGCCAGAACCAATCCAACATCGATGCCGTGAAGCAACAAAGGCCCAGCCCAGCCATAACCAGGAGCAGAACCCGACGACTGAGGCATTGAACTTCAATAAAGATTAGCTATTGTGATGCTTGACTCTGGCTTGATTTTAGCGGGAGAAAGCGATTAGTTGTTACTGGCTATACCTTTAAGGAGCAAGAAATTTAGGCAGACGATCCTGGCGCACAACATCTTGATAGGTTTCCCGTTCTAAAATCAAGTGAGCTTCTCCTGCCTTTACTAATACAGCTGCCGGTCGGGGTAACCGATTGTAATTAGAAGCCATGCTGTAATTGTACGCACCAGTACTCATAATAACGAAGATATCTCCTGGTTCAGTTTTAGGCAAGGTCGCTTCTTTAATTAAGACGTCTCCTGATTCACAGTGTTTCCCCGCAATCGTGAGAGTTTCTGTTAGGGGTGCTGATATCCGATTGGCGACTACAACTCGATACAGGGATTGATAAGTAATAGGACGAGGATTATCTGACATGCCGCCATCAACTGCCACGTAAGTCCGGATTTGGGGGATAACCTTACGACTACCCAAGGTATAAGCGGTAACACAAGCTGAGCCAATTAGCGATCGCCCTGGTTCGCATAGTAATCTTGGTAAGGGCAGTTGTTGCTGTTCACAGGCAGTTACCATCGCCTCACAGACTCCCTGAACCCAGCTATCAATACTGGGGGGATCATCGGATTCTGTATAGCGAATACCCAAGCCACCCCCAACATTAAGCTCAGTAATTGACAAATTGTAACGGGAAGCTTGAGTCCAACAATCAACTAGAACCCCAGCGAGATCTTTGTGAGGCTGACTCTCAAAAATCTGTGAACCAATATGGGCATGTAAACCAATGCAGTTCAAATTTGGGTGTTGGCTGACAAAGGCAAAAACTTCGTCTAAAGCGTTGGGATCAAAGCCAAACTTACTATCCAGGTGACCAGTGCGAATATATTCATGGGTATGGCACTCAATACCTGGAGTCAGCCGAATTACGATCCGAGTTGGTTGAGTAGCCTTAGCTAGCTCTGCTAGAGTCTGTAATTCCAGCAAGTTATCCACCACAATCGTACAACCACTTTCAATCCCTTGTTCCAGCTCAGCAGTGGATTTGTTATTACCGTGAAAATAGATTTTCTCAGGATCTACTCCACTGTTGAGAGCTGTGTAGAGTTCTCCACCAGATACCACATCAATTCCCAAACCTTCACTAGCTGCGATCGCACAAACTGCCAGACAACTCCAAGCTTTAGAAGCGTAGAGTACCAGAGACTCTCCTGGATAATAACTAGTTAAAGCCTCCCGATACTGACGGCAAGCTGTTCTTAGGGTTTCCTCGTCTAAGATGTATAAGGGTGAGCCAAATTGCTCCACTAGTTTAGTTACATCACAGCCACCAATTTCCAGACAATCGCTGCTGTTAACTTTGGCTGTCAATGGTAGCAGTTGCTGATTAGGTGAGGGATTCACCGGGGAATTGTCGAGTGATGGTAGATACTGATGTCCAGAATTTTGAAGCTCAGCTGGGTGAGTCGATAGCATAAGTAATTATTTTCCTTGGTTGGCTTGACTAGGGATTTTGTTATTAGTCATTAGTCCTTTGTACAAAGGACAAAGGACTTTCTGATTAAATAACACAGACAGCTTAAGCAGAATTTACTTCTCGTTAATTAGTGTACAATTAGATTACAGTAGTGAATTTTTTAGAACTTAAACCGCTAACAGCAAAACAGCTAACAGCAGCAGTGGAACTAGACCACCTTTGTTTTGGTGGACTTTGGACTAAGTCAGGTTATGAAAGAGAGTTAGATAGCCCTAACAGCCAATTGCTGATTTTAGAAGGCAGGAAGCAGAACCCACCCCTAACCACACCCACCCCTAACCCCTCCAAGGAGGGGAACAGGAGTAGAATGGCAGGCAGAAGAGAAAAAGATTTGACCTCATCTATAACGAGTGTTCCCGCGTCCCCTCTCCTTTTAGGATTAGGTTGTTTTTGGTCAATTTTGGAGGAAGCTCACATCACAATTCTTGCTGTACATCCAGACTGGAGGCATCAGGGATTAGGTCAACTACTGCTGTATGCTTTATTAAGGAATGCTACAAAGTGTCAGTTGGAGAGGGCAACCCTGGAGGTAAAGCCATCTAACCAAGCAGCTCTATCTATCTATCGAAAGTTTGGCTTTATTGAAGCTGGACGACGCCGAAACTATTACCAAGATACAGGTGAAGATGCCCTAATTTTATGGCGCAGTGGTCTGCAAACTCCCGAATTTACAGCAACCCTTACTAACTTTTACCAACAACTACAACCTCGCCTCGCCCACTGGAACTTACAACTGAGCTTTTAGCTATCAGCTTTCAGGGGACGCTGATGCCGTAGGAATCATTCCCATTCTAAATTCTAAATTCTAAATTCTAAATTCACCATTCCCACCGCTTGTTTTGAGGAAAGACAGCCGGAAAAGTTAGCTGTGCTAGAATCAGCTTACACGGGCACGCAACAGGTGATGGGAATACGCCATGTTTGAACGCTTTACAGAAAAGGCCATTAAGGTAATTATGCTGGCCCAGGAAGAGGCACGTCGCCTGGGGCACAACTTTGTTGGCACCGAGCAGATCCTCCTGGGTTTGATTGGAGAAGGAACTGGCGTCGCCGCCAAAGTCCTCAAATCGATGGGTGTCAATCTCAAAGATGCCCGGATTGAAGTCGAAAAAATTATTGGCAGGGGCTCGGGGTTTGTTGCTGTAGAAATTCCGTTTACCCCTAGGGCAAAGCGGGTTCTGGAGCTATCCCTCGAAGAAGCACGTCAGCTGGGACATAACTATATTGGCACAGAACATTTGCTTCTTGGTTTAATCCGGGAAGGAGAAGGAGTTGCTGCTAGAGTTTTGGAAAACCTAGGAGTAGACCTATCCAAAGTCAGGACGCAAGTAATTAGGATGCTTGGGGAGACGGCAGAAGTCTCAGCAGGAGCATCTCAGGGTCGGACAAAGACTCCGACATTGGATGAATTCGGCTCAAACCTAACCATTATGGCAGGAGAGGGCAAGTTAGATCCAGTAGTCGGCAGAATTAAGGAAATAGAACGGGTAATTCAGATCCTAGGACGCCGGACCAAGAATAATCCAGTGTTAATTGGGGAACCTGGCGTCGGTAAAACAGCGATCGCAGAAGGTCTAGCCCAACGAATTGCTAATAATGATATCCCCGACATCCTAGAGGAAAAGCGCGTCGTTACCTTAGATATTGGTTTACTCGTAGCTGGTACTAAGTACCGGGGTGAGTTTGAAGAGCGCCTCAAAAAAATCATGGATGAGATTCGTCAAGCTGGGAATGTCATCCTGGTAATTGATGAAGTCCACACTTTGATTGGTGCTGGTGCAGCAGAAGGTGCGATCGATGCAGCTAACATCCTCAAACCAGCCTTGGCTAGAGGAGAATTGCAATGTATTGGCGCTACTACCTTAGATGAGTACCGTAAGCATATAGAACGAGATGCAGCTTTAGAGCGGCGCTTCCAACCAGTAATGGTGGGTGAACCCTCCGTTGAGGAAACGATCGAAATTCTCTACGGTTTGCGGGAGCGTTATGAGCAACATCACAAGTTGAAAATCTTGGATGAGGCTCTAGATGCAGCAGCTAAGCTTTCAGATCGTTATATTTCAGACCGCTACCTGCCAGACAAGGCTATTGACTTAATCGATGAAGCAGGAAGCCGTGTGCGCCTAATTAACTCCCAGCTACCACCAGCAGCTAAGGAGTTGGATAAGGAACTGCGTCAAGTGCTCAAAGATAAGGACGATGCAGTTCGCTCCCAGGACTTTGATAAAGCTGGAGAATTGCGCGATCGCGAGATGGAAATCAAGGCTGAAATTCGCTCGATCGCTCAGAATAAAAAGTCTGAAGCTGGGAATGAGGATGCCTCCCCCCAAGTGGATGAAGAGGACATTGCCCATATTGTTGCTTCCTGGACTGGTGTGCCAGTACAAAAGCTCACCGAATCCGAGTCTGAGAAGCTGCTACACATGGAGGATACACTGCATCAGCGCCTGATTGGCCAAGAAGATGCAGTTAAAGCAGTCTCTCGTGCTATTCGTCGAGCAAGAGTAGGCTTAAAGAGTCCCAATCGTCCCATTGCTAGCTTTATCTTCTCTGGTCCTACAGGGGTTGGTAAAACAGAACTAGCAAAATCCTTGGCCGCTTACTTCTTTGGTTCAGAAGAAGCAATGATTCGCCTAGATATGTCGGAATATATGGAGCGTCATACCGTCAGTAAGCTGATTGGTTCTCCTCCAGGATATGTCGGCTACAACGAAGGAGGACAGCTGACAGAAGCAGTGCGGCGGCGTCCTTATACAGTGGTTTTATGGGACGAAATTGAGAAGGCTCACCCTGATGTCTTCAATATGCTACTGCAAATTTTGGAAGATGGGCGTCTTACAGATGCCAAGGGTCGGACAGTAGATTTCAAAAATACACTGCTGATCATGACTTCCAATATCGGTTCTAAGGTAATCGAGAAAGGTGGCGGTAGTCTCGGCTTCGAGTTTAGTGACAATCAAGCTGAGTCCCAGTACAATCGCATCCGTTCCTTAGTTAACGAAGAACTCAAGCAGTACTTCCGCCCAGAGTTCCTCAACCGCCTAGATGAAATTATTGTCTTCCGTCAACTACAGAAAGACGAGATTAAGGAAATCGCTGACATTCTGCTCAAGGAAGTCTTTAGTCGCTTAACTGAACAGGGTATCACCTTAGAAGTTACAGACCGCTTCAAGGAGCGTTTAGTAGAAGAGGGTTATAACCCCAGCTATGGTGCCCGTCCTCTACGTCGGGCAATTATGCGGTTGTTGGAGGATGTTCTCGCGGAGGAAATCCTCGGCGGCAGCATCAAAGATGGAGACACCGCTGTTGTGGATGTCGATGAAGAAGGCAAAGTGAAGGTACTTCCCGGTGAGAAACGAGAGCTATTGCCTCAAGGGGTTGAGTAATTAGCTGGTTATTGTCAACAACTGATTGAATTAAACGGTAGAGAAGGTCCCTTTCTCTACCGTTTTTTCTATATTAAAGTTATACCAAATCCGGTTAACAAAAAAAGGTGTTACTTCGCCCCCTAAATCCCCCAATTCTGGAGGACTTTGAATTAGGTAATAAGTAGGGCTTGCTGTATAAGTGTGGAAGCAATACCAGACAAGGCTTTTAATCATTTCTTTGCCCCAAAAAGTCCAAGGTTTTTGAGCCCATCGATACAATTTCCTTGCACCATCGTAGGGAAACACCCGCTTAAA
>JAAHGL010000255.1 GCA_010692635.1 Symploca sp. SIO2C1
GACTCCAGTCAGTTCGGCGTGATTATGCTCTCAGGCATCGTCGTCAATGATTCCATCGTGCTCGTGGAATTCATCAAGAACCGTCCCTTTTAATAACATTCTCTAAACAACTACGGGACAGAGGAGGATCCTCCTGTTGCAGACAACCATAAAGTAGCCCTAGCAAGTTGCGGACATGACCGCCACTAATGCGACAAAGTCGGTCGAGGGTTGCTGGTTCATCAAAAACCTCTGGGAGTAAATTTAACTGTTCTTGGGGCTCAACGGAGGGAAAGGCTCGCGCCAAAACTAGCTGTCGTAATAGTGCCAGTCCTTGCAGGAAGTCACCATTATTTCTTTGCTGTACTGGTACCATAGGCAGAACTTTGGGAGCCACACCGCCTCCCAAACGATTTTTTAGGGTTCCATATTCGTTGGAGAACATTAAGTCTAAGGGCAGAGTATAAACCACATGACACCTCAAGCCTCTTAATTGAGAGCCACGGTCGATGAACAGGTACTCAGACTGAGATCGACCGGTGGACATCGGTCTGGGATCAACCCGATCTAAGTTATCAATAATTACTACTAAACCTTTCTTGCCAAGCCTTTTGAGCTCCTTAATCCCTCGTTCGAGGATTTCTTCGTTGATAGCATGTAAAATGCTTTTGGTGCGAGGCTCTAAGTGTTGTCTGAGTTGGTCCCGCAATTGAGGGCTATCTTTAGTCTTAGCAGTAATTTTGCCAATGCCGATGGAGAGTTCTGCTTCTGCTGACAGTTCCACAGGGGTCTGCATGAAGTCTTTGATATCATTGAATACTTGGGCAAAGTACTGGGGTCGAAGGTGAATACCAATTCCTTCTAGGCTTTCACTGACTGACCTAGCGATGCTAAGCAAAATATCGCTAATATCGACATCATGCATATCCAAGTCACGACTCGATTCAAAATAAACTACATGAAATTGTTGCTCTTCCAACAGAGCTTTCAGGCGCAACAATTCTGTAGACTTCCCACAACCAATATGTCCTGTGAATAGCTGGCAAGTGGGCTCATCTGGTGATAGACGGGTAATAGTTCTTTGTATCGCTTCAATGATCTTGCCGCCCCGTACAGAAGAAAAATCAATATAGTACTGACGATCCTCAGGATTCCCCACAACCAAAGTTTTTGCAGGGTTACAAGCTTTGAAAAATGTCGGTAGATGCAGTTTCATTCTCAAGGTAGATGCAATTCCATTCTTAAGACTCACTCACAGTCTCAAATAGAGAGTAAATCATTAATTGAAACCTTATACCTAGGGGTCACAACCCCTCAGTGAGGAATATCACTGCTATAAGCATCAGTCTGTTGGTGTAGCTAAAGTGGTAGTTGACTAGGTCTAATGGTTAATATAGAACAGTCTAATCACTCCTAAGTGCATAAGTCCTCAGCTCGTTACGGTCAAGGCTGGCAGCCGTTATCGATAGAAGAAGCACCACCCCAAACCCTAACTCCAAAGGAGTGGTTAAATGGAAAAGTATCTTGGGTTAAGTTAGCTACCCACCAAAACCCTTTAACTAGGGTAGTGGAATAACTACTACAAATTCACATATATTGGCTCCCAGCGATAGTAGATGGCAAACATCGCATCAGTTTCTCAATCACAATTAACCAACCGACGTAAGCAGCTGCAAAGAGAACGGCAGATTAGATTGTTTCAGACGATTTGGCGCTCCCTTGTAGTTGGGGGTATGGCTGGGGGTTTGGTTTGGGGAATTACCCTACCAGATTGGGTGATTGGTCAACCAGAACAAATTGTTATTGAAGGCAATGAGCTGCTTTCCTCCCAAGCAATTCGCTCTCTGTTACCCTTGTCCTATCCTGAGTATTTACTGCAAGTAGAACCCCAAGCGCTCGCTAAGTCCCTAAAGTCTCAAGCTCCCATTGCTGAAGCTAAGGTTATACGTCAATTGATGCCACCAGGATTGACTATTCAAATTAAGGAACTTAAACCTGTGGCGATAGCACAACCCAGTAAACCTCCTCAAAAGATCAGAAATGAGAAACCTCCCTCGGAAAGGGTTTTCTTGGATGCAGAGGGAAATTGGATGCCTGAAAGTAGTTTGCTCTCATTGAAGCCAAATTTCAAGTTGCCCACCCTGAAAGTGATTGGTTCAAAGGAGCAATATCATAACAACTGGTCAACACTCTACCAGGAAGTGAGCACATCCATCGTTGAAGTTTTAGAGATTGATTGGCAAGATCCGCTCAACTTAATCCTGAAAACTGAGTTGGGTCATGTGCATTGTGGTTCTTACAGTTCCCGCTTCAGTGATCAATTAGCTGTTCTAGCTAGACTGCAAGAATTGTCAACTCAGATCAAGCCCAGCCAAATTGCTTATATTGATCTCAAAAATCCAGATTTACCAGTAATCCAGCTGAAAAAAATAAATGCAACTATTCAGCCGGAAAATAATTAAAATGAAGTAATGAAACATTTCAACATCCACTGTAATCAATGCTGCTGCCCTAGTAAGCCTGGCACTTTTGACACTCCTCGTTTACTGCACTATCAACGCTATAGTGAAAAAACTAATT
Organism: Symploca sp. SIO2C1; assembly: GCA_010692635.1. Taxonomy (GTDB): domain Bacteria; phylum Cyanobacteriota; class Cyanobacteriia; order Cyanobacteriales; family Coleofasciculaceae; genus Caldora. Next base: position 2,560 of record JAAHGL010000255.1, read on the forward strand.
GGTTTTTCAATCGACTTACTCTATAGTTTACTCAGATTGCTACCCATAACTGATAAAGTTGATTATCAATCCTGACCTACTACAATGACGCTTAATAGTAAAATGGGGCTGGCCAGTCAAAGCTCTCATATCAATGGACACACAGATATTTCAGTCGGAGTAGATAATACTCATCCCTTTAGTAATTCTGGGTTACAGTTGAGCCAAACCCATGATGTCAAGGGTATACCCAGGGAAGAAACTAGGAGTGACGAGATAGTGCCAAGTAGCGCTGCCAAAATTAAAGTCATTGGTGTCGGTGGTGGTGGGGGCAATGCAGTCAACCGCATGATTGCTAGTCAGTTGGCTGGGGTTGAATTTTGGTCGATTAATACAGATGTTCAGGCTCTTACCCAAACTTCTGCTCCCAATCGCCTCCAACTGGGACAGAAGTTAACGCGAGGGCTAGGAGCTGGAGGAAATCCAGCAATTGGTCAAAAAGCGGCTGAAGAATCCCGAGATGAAATTGCCCAAACTCTGGAAAACTCAGACCTAGTGTTTATTACCGCCGGTATGGGTGGTGGCACAGGCACAGGAGCTGCTCCCATTGTAGCGGAAGTAGCTAAGGAAATGGGTTCTTTGACGGTAGGTGTGGTTACTCGTCCCTTCACTTTTGAAGGACGTCGTCGTACTAATCAAGCAGATGAAGGTATTTCTGCCCTGCAAGGTCGGGTAGATACCTTAATAGTTATTCCCAACAACCAACTTTTGTCAGTGATTCCAGAACAAATGCCGGTTCAGGAAGCCTTTACAGTTGCTGATGATATACTACGTCAAGGGGTACAGGGGATTTCCGATATAATCACTATTCCTGGTTTAGTTAATGTTGATTTTGCCGACGTTCGAGCCGTTATGGCAGATGCTGGTTCAGCATTAATGGGTATTGGTGTGGGTTCTGGAAAATCCCGAGCCAGAGAAGCGGCAATGGCTGCTATTTCCTCTCCTTTACTTGAATCTTCCATTGAAGGAGCTAGGGGTGTTGTCTTGAACATTACTGGTGGTACTGATCTTTCACTGCACGAAGTTAATGCTGCTGCCGAAACCGTTTATGAGGTTGTTGATCCCAACGCCAATATCATTTTTGGGGCGGTGATTGATGAAAAGCTCCAGGGTGAAATTAGAATTACTGTTATTGCTACTGGATTTAGCGGAGAAGTTCAGTCTGTGCCCACAGTGAGGGAAGTCCAACAACGTCCAAAACGAACCATTCCCCCACCACAAAATCCATCAGCTCCTCCTGCGGTGGAACCCAGGAACAAACCGGAGCTAGATATTCCAGAATTCCTTCAGAGGCGTCGTTTCCCTAAAAGTTAAATGGTTAGAGCTAGTAGCCAGATTTTCTTAACAGGGTACACAATTATGATTTTCTCTTAGGAGTTTGGGTTAAATCGGTAGAATACTAAACTACTGTAGGACTCTGTTTTAAACAAAGCTATAGCATTTTTGAGTGGGATGTAAACTCAGACCGGACTGAAAACTTTGCTATGAGGTGATCTCTTGTTGATGAATCATTGAAAAACTCTATATCAAGCAGTTTTGCGATCGCTATGAACTCTAAATTCCAGAGCAGTACCCCCATGACTAACCCTCAAACAGACCATTATTCACCAGCAACAGCAGCAAACCCATACCGCGCCTCAGTACCAATTTCCGTTTACCGAGAACTAGCAGCTGAGTTACAAGCAACTCAAGCGATGATGGATTCCCTCAACGCTCAAAATCAACAATTAGTTCAACAAAATCAAAATCTGCGACAAGAGGTAGCAAAAGTTCTCCAGTCAACCGAGAATCTACAGAAAGTTTTTACTTCCTTGGATTCAGCAAGTCAGGTTCGGGAAGTATCTTCACCTAAAGCAGTCAGACAACCGGAAGTACGTCCACCAGCACCACCAAAACCACCAGTATCTCAGCCTCGGTCAACGGGAAGTTTCCCATCGGATGAATTACCGCCCCCTCGCCAGGCACCTGAACCCCCTCGTTCACCTTATAGAGAAACTTTGGTAATTGAACAGGAAGAACGTCGTCCCCGTCCGACACCTCAGTCAGAAGGTGTATCAGAAGTCAGTGGTTGGTGGTTAATTGTTGCCATATTACTAATTGTTCTTACTGCCTTTGGTACTGGCTTTTTGATTGTACGACCCCTGTTAAATAACAACAGTAGTCGTTAAGCTTGATGGTTTGGCAAGCTAATCACTAAGAACTAAAGATTGGTAGAAATTGCCTGAACTGGACAAGTGGGGATACACTGCTCACAGACAATACAGCGCGATCGCGTGAAATTGAGTTTAAATGTCTGTGCTGCAAGAGTTAGCGCTTGAGTGGGACAGACGCCAGTACACAAACCACAATGCACACAACTGTCTTCATCAATCAAAATTTCGCGTCCAACCAGGGAAACATGGATATCGACTGAACGCATCCACTCAATCGCTGCATCTAATTCATCAATCTCCCCCGAAAGTTCCATTACCAACTTGCCAATTTGATTAGGAGCTACTTGAGCTCTGATGATATTTGCCGCTACATTGAAATCCTTAGCTAGCCGGTAAGTTATTGGCATTTGAACGGCACGTTGAGGAAAAGTTACTGTTACTCGTTTTTTCATGATGTTAAACTATTGTTATTAAAGTTAACGAATTTATTAGTTAAATTTAATTAAGTATGGCTGTAAATTTACCTGACTCAGTACCAACATCCTCCCAGAAATCAGAGGCTACCAATGGTACTCGAATCCGAAACTTTTTAATTGCCCTAGTAGCGATCGCCCTTGGTGTTGCTCTGTTTTTGGGATTGAAAACTGAGACTGGTTCTGTTTCCCTAGAAACCCAAGCAGCAGAATCCACGCCCCTAGAAATCGCACTGAGCAACGGCAAGCCAACATTTATGGAGTTCTATGCTAACTGGTGTACCAGCTGTCAGGCGATGGCAAAGGACTTGGGAGAATTGAAACAGCAATATGCCACCAAAGCCAATTTTGTCATGCTGAATGTGGATAATAGCAAGTGGTTACCAGAAATTCTCAATTATCGGGTCGATGGTATACCCCATTTTGTATTTTTAGGTACAGACGGGCAAGCGATCGCTCAGACAATTGGAGAACAACCTCGTCCTGTACTAGAAGCTAATTTAGAAGCTTTAGTTGCTAATTTACCACTACCTTATACCCAAGGTAGTGGACAGATTTCTGCTTTTGAGCCTTCTGTCTCATCGACAACGAGTAGTCAAGATGATCCTCGTAGCCATGGTGCTCAAGTTCAGCCATGATTCAGTTGTCTATTGAAAATCGATAATTGTTAAATTTAAAATGCTCAATTAACAATTTAACAATTTAACAAAGGTCAACTAATGGCTAAAACTAGTTGGCGTTGGATGAAGTCCTTGCCTTTGGCATCTCGCCTCTTCTTCTCCCACCTTTTAGTGATGATTGTAGGGGTGAGTTCTCTAGTAATCATTGGCAAGCTATCTTCTCGTCCCTTGTTTGTCTTGCACCTGCAAAAACTTGAAGGTCGGGGCATTATTTTGCGCTATACCCGTACAGACTTGTTAGATGGGTTCCAAATTGCCTGGAATCGCAGTACTTTCTGGTCAGTAATCGCTGGTGCTACAGCTGCAGGAGGACTTAGTTACTGGGTTTCCCAGCGTATTGTGCAGCCCCTAACTCAGATGAGGCAAGTTACTCAGAAGTTTGCTGCAGGACAGTTGGATGAGCGCTTACCTCCCAGTGAAATTCCGGAAATCAACCAACTAGCTAACAGTTTCAATCGGATGGCAGTTAGTTTAGAAGATGTTGAGAACCGACGACGAGAACTGGTGAGTGATCTAACCCACGAACTGCGGACTCCCTTAACGGTGCTACGAGGATACTTAGAAGAATTAGCAACTGAACGACTAGAAGCAACGCCAGAAGTATATCAGCAGTTAGCAAAGGAAACTAGGCGTTTGTCAAGGTTGATTAATGATTTACAAGAGCTTTCCAAGGCAGAAGCAGGGTACTTGCCGATTAAGATTGAGACAGTGAATTTGCGCCCTTTGTTAGAGTCTCTGGTGCAAAAATTTGGTGACCAGTTACTCGAAGATGGGCCAGTGTTGCGGTTAGAATGTCCTAGTCAACTGCCGAATGTACTGGCTGATATTGATCGGGTAGAACAGGTTTTAGTTAATCTTTTAGGCAATGCGGTGACTTATACCAAAGCTGGTTCGATTACTGTTCGTGTTGGGAAAGAATCTACAGATAACCCTATGCCTAGATTGCAGATTGCTGTAACTGATACAGGAGTAGGAATTGCCCCCCAAGATTTACCTCATGTGTTTGAGCGGTTCTGGCGAGCAGAAAAGTCACGTAATCAGCACAGTGGTGGCACTGGGATTGGTCTAGCAGTTTCTAAGCGATTGGTTGAATTGCAAGGGGGTGAGATCGAGGTGGAAAGCCAAGTTGGAGTGGGTAGTACATTTAGATTTTACTTGCCTTTGGGATGATTTTATCAATTGCTAATTGCTAATTGCTAATTGATAATTGCTAATTGCATTTGGTTTAATACAGCGTTGAGTTCTCCGCGCTTTAAAAAGACGCGGATTCTGAGCGGATGTGAGCATCAGTCTCTTGACATGATGCTTCACATTTCTCACGATATGATTTAGAAAGAGAAGCTAATCCATATCGTTTTGGCAGACTCAAAGCTGCCCTACCAACCTTGGCTAAATCCAGATTTAGCTGTGTTGCTACTTTTCTGAGGATATTTGCTGCACCGTTGCAGTCAGCATTGATTATTTTCTGATTACGGCTTTTGAACAAGCCACGAGCAACGCGCTTTCCTGATGATTTCCACCCTTCGGGTTTTGCGCCGAAAGTAGGTAGAACATCATTATCTAGGGCTTGCTGAATAAGTAACAAGTAACAAGTAAAAAGTAACAAGTAAGAAGGAATGAAGCATTTATCCTCGTGGGTGAGCACTTCCATTCTCCAAGGTTACTCAGGGATTTCCCATGAAAGTGCAAGGAAATTGAACCCATCGATACAATAAACCTTGCAGCTTTATTGATGTTATCTCTCATTTGTCGATTGCGTTTTTCAGTTATTGCTGCTAACTGCTCATCCCAGTAGTCCCCTTGCTTGACTTCTTTGATGGTCGCAACTTGCTTGTTGTACCAATGGTTCTGTGATTTCAGCTTACGCCCATCAACAATGAAAGACTTACCAATATTTGAAACACAAGTCAGCCAATTATTTAAACCAGGGTCAATACCTAAGACATTATTATTGCTGGCAACTGGCTTTTTGTCTGTCTGCTTGTAAACAAACTCAACATAAAAACAATTGTTACGAGGGACAAAACGGAACTCTTTAATGTCTGTTATTGACAGATTACTCGGCATAGGTAATTGAAAGCTATCAAGCTCCCTACTTTATGGACACCTAGTTATTTTTGTGCGACTACTGGCAATGCTTCGACAGAGACTGTTAAGCGGTATATTGAAAATCAAAGAGGAAAGTAGCGCCAGGATAAATCCTGCTCTCGCTCCACTGCCAGCCCTTAAAACGACTGGCTAACTCTCGCTCGACGTTATTTAAGTTTCCGCTCTAATGCGGTACACCTTAAGTTTGAGTAACACTCAAAAATAAATCCTACTTCACCGAAAGCGGCGGGAAGACAATTCCTTTAGGGATCGGAGGGATAGCCGCCCACCGCTTGGTTGTTGGTTATTTGTTAGAAAGTTTTTTTTACAAACAACCAACAACTAACAACAAATAATACGAAATCCCCCGTGCTTTAGCCGGGGGATGAGTTAAGCTCTTAATTTTATTAAGTTTTGTAAAAACAACCCTGTTGAGCAGCAAATTCTCAGATTAATAGATTGCTGACTAAATAGTGATACTGACTCCGAGTGTAATATCCCTTTAATAATCGAGTCTGCAAAGGCAGAGTTGCTTGATTTAGCGCCAATTTTGAGTGGTTGGGGCTAAACGGACGATGTTTCCTCCTCTTGCCACCGGACTATTTCAGACTTATTCAGCAAGCCCTAACTATTAAATCCTTTCCCAATTCTACATGGACATACTCATTGAAAACGACCCCTTTCAAAATGGCGTTTTTGAAGAACAGTCTATTGATGGCACTGGTAATAACCAAAGCAATCCAGATTACGGTGCTGCCGATAGCCCACTGCTCGATATTGCGCCTTTAGGATACAGCGATGGTTTCTCTACTCCAGCAGGACAAGATCGTCCCAATCCTCGTACCATTAGCAACACCATTTCTCAACAAGATGAGGATATACCAGATCCACGAGGACTAACTAATTTTATCTGGGCTTGGGGACAGTTTCTCGACCATGATTTGGATCTTACTCCTGAAGGACAAGAGCCGATTGACATTGAAGTACCAACAGGAGACCCTTGGTTAGACCCCCAGGGTACTGGCAATGTTACCATCCCCATGAACGATTCAGATTTCATTGATGGTACTGGTACCGATGCCGCGAACCCACGACAACTCCCTAATGTAATCACCAGTTGGATTGACGGTTCAAATGTCTACGGTTCCGATGAAGAGCGCACTAATTTTCTGCGTAGCTTCCAGGGGGGGCGTCTGAAAATCAGTGAAGGCAATCTGCTGCCTTTCAATGATGGCACTATAGAAAATGACAATCCCACACAGCAAGACCCTACCGATTTATTTGTTGCTGGGGATGTTCGTGCTAATGAGAACTCCGTACTAACTTCCCTCCACACCCTGTTTATGCGGGAACACAACCGCATTGCAGATGCCTTGGCAGCAGCTCATCCTGACTGGAGTGATGAGCAAATATTCCAAAGGACACGCCAAATCAATGTCGCTCTGATGCAGGACATTACTTACAATGAGTATCTTCCTGCCCTCCTTGGGGACAATGCCCTGTCCGATTATACGGGCTATGACCCTAGCATCAATCCTAATATTAGCCGCACTTTTAGTAGTGCTGCCTTCCGCCTTGGCCATACCCAACTCAGTAGTGAGATTCTACGTCTAGATATTAATGGCGAAGTTATCCCAGAAGGCAACCTTACCCTGAGTGAAGTTTTCTTCCCAGGAGGAGCAGTGCTGGAAGAAGCCGGAATTGATCCAATTCTCCGGGGTATCTCCTCTTCTGTCAGTCAGCAAGTAGATAACCAGCTGATTGATGATGTGCGTAATTTGCTGTTCGGTTTTGGTCCCAATGCCAGCGCCCGGGATTTAGCAGCCATCAATATCCAGCGGGGACGGCATAATGGCTTGGCTGACTATAACACGATTCGGGAGTCGTTCGGTTTAGCTAGAATAACTAGTTTTGCCGAAATCACCTCTGATTCAGAAAAACAGGCAACTTTAGCAGCTCTCTACGGCAATGTAGATAATATTGATTTCTTTGTCGGGATGCTGGCAGAGGATTTGCTGCCAGGAGCCAGTGTAGGAGAATCTGTTGCCGCTGTTCTCACAAAT
>JAAHGL010000256.1:0-670 GCA_010692635.1 Symploca sp. SIO2C1
TTTCTTTGCCCCAAAAAGTCCAAGGTTTTTGAGCCCATCGATACAATTTCCTTGCACCATCGTAGGGAAACACCCGCTTAAATTCCGAATATGAGCTAAAAGTAAGCAGATTTTTAAGAGCTACTTTCACTTCAATTAATTGCCTCAAAGAGTTGCGCAGCAAGCGATAGTACACTCTTTACTTATTACTTATTACTTATTACTTATTACTTCAAAACCAGAAAATTACGACTTTTTCAGCAAGCCCTAAGTAAAAGGAATGGGGTGACAAAGAGAAACCAAATACCTTCTCAGTCGGGATCAATTCCGAGTTCTCTCAATCGTGCTGCGAGGCGCTCGGCTCGTTGTCGCTCTTGTTCAGCTCGTTGTCGTTCGAGCAACCGTTCTTGCTCCGATTCCTGTGGAGTTCTTAAATACTCCCCACTTTCAGGATTAAAAAACCGCAACCTACCATCGGCAAATAGGTGCATTTCTAACCCTAACACCTCCGATGGAAAAACCAGTATTCCTTTTTCATTGGGTTCTGAAGTCAGAATTTGATAGCCTTGCTTTCCCAAACGCCGTCCTTTAAGTCGGGGTTTGAGATAATCCCCTGTAGGGTCGTATTGGAAATATTCACTAACCCCCATTTGAGCATATGTCTGTGGTTTCTCTTTTTCATCCTTACGGT
>JAAHGL010000256.1:770-10039 GCA_010692635.1 Symploca sp. SIO2C1
CCTTGCTTTCCCAAACGCCGTCCTTTAAGTCGGGGTTTGAGATAATCCCCTGTAGGGTCGTATTGGAAATATTCACTAACCCCCATTTGAGCATATGTCTGTGGTTTCTCTTTTTCATCCTTACGGTGGGTGCTGCTCGAAGTTATCTCTAGAACCCAATCAGGTGTTTTCCCATTCTCTTGCCAAACTCTGTAACTTCTGCGGGGACGGTTTTCCACCCCAAAAACGACAAATACATCAGGACAGACAACGGCATCGGGAACTCCTTGTTCGTAGGATAGCCAGAGATTGCCGGAAACGTAGACATCCTTGCGGTTTTGAAAATAGAGCTTCAGAGCCTCAACGCCGTACACTAAGTAGTCGCGGGCGGGATCGCTTTCTGCCATAGGAGAGCCGTCTGGTTCGGGGTAAATGATGGGGGTTTTGAGGGAGGAGATAATCATTAATTGATAATTGATAATTGATAATTGATAATTGATTTATTTGGTCTAAGACCAAATACCTTCTTAATCGGGGTCAATTCCGAGTTCTCTTAATCGTGCTGCAAGGCGCTCGGCTCGTTGTCGCTCTTGTTCAGCTCGTTGTCGTTCTTGTTCAGCTCGTTGTTGTTCTTGTTCAGCTCGTTGTCGTTCTTGTTCGGCTCGTTGTCGCTCTTGTTCAGCTCGTTGTTGTTCGAGCAACCGTTCTTGCTCCGATTCCTGTGGAGTTCTTAAATACTCCCCACTTTCAGGATTCAAAAACCGCAACCTACCATCGGCAAATAGGTGCATCTCTAACCCTAACACCTCCGATGGAAAAACCAGTATTCCTTTTTCATTGGCTTCTGAAGTCAGAATTTTATAACCTTGCTTTCCCAAACGCCGTCCTTTAAGTCGGGGTTTGAGATAATCCCCTGTAGGGTCGTATTGGAAATATTCACTAACCCCCATTTGAGCATATGTCTGTGGTTTCTCTTTTTCATCCTTACGGTGGGTGCTGCTCGAAGTTATCTCTAGAACCCAATCAGGTGTTTTCCCATTCTCTTGCCAAACTCTGTAACTTCTGCGGGGACGGTTTTCCACCCCAAAAACGACAAATACATCAGGACAGACAACGGCATCGGGAACTCCTTGTTCGTAGGATAGCCAGAGATTGCCGGAAACGTAGACATCCTTGCGGTTTTGAAAATAGAGCTTCAGAGCCTCAACGCCGTACACTAAGTAGTCGCGGGCGGGATCGCTTTCTGCCATAGGAGAGCCGTCTGGTTCGGGGTAAATGATGGGGGTTTTGAGGGAGGAGATAATCATTAATTGATAATTGATAATTGATAATTGATAGCTGCACTAGTGCCGTAGGCGATCGCAACTAATTACTTAACACCACCTTATCCATTCATTATATCGATTTTACTATAAAAAAACATGACCTAACACCTAACACCTAACTCACATCCAATTACCGACAATAATAAACGCAGCCCAGTGCTTAGGATGTTGATATGAGTCATGTTTTGGTTGTTGTAAAAAAGATCTTTGAACGAGACTAAGCGCCTTGGCTCTAGTCATTTTAGGTTTAACTAATTCTGTATAAAACTGACTCATAAACTCAGCAGTTGACTTGTCATTAACACTCCATAAGGTTGCTATTGTACTGCGAGCTCCTGCACGTACAGCTATACCAGCTAATCCTAAAGCAGCTCGCTTGTCTCCCTCCGCTGTTTGGCAAGCACTTAGAACTAGCAGTTCAATCGGATCAGGAGTTTTTATTTCACTAGTGCGAAGTAATTGATTCAACTGATTAATGTAAATGGGATGATTCCAGTCAAGAATATAAGTTTCCTCCAGATTGGAACTGAATTGACCATGAGTTGCTAGATGAACAATGGTAAATGGTGATCTGCTGAGTTCATTTTCCAGGTTACTGACGATAAATTCACTATCTTGAAGTAGTCTATTCTTGGATATTACTTTGGCAATTTCGCTTAATTCCTTTCCTACATTCTTTAATTCACGCCAGGTTGAGGCAGTAGTATCAAAACTAGGGGCTTTTTCGCTCAAGCCAGCCATGAGCATCAGCGGTTCTAGTTCAAAAGCTTTTGGATCTAAGAGTTGTAAGCTAGGAGCAATAGCAGTAGCATATTTTTCCACAAGATACTCTTGTCCATCGTAAAGAGCTGCCATAGGAATATTCCGTAACTCACTATCGAGGATAAATACCAATGTAGGAATATCGTCTGTTTCTACTAATTTAGCTGCTTGGAGTTGGGATTGAATTTTCGCGGGAAATAACCATCCATATACCTGTTGTGAATAGCCTTGAAGCTCAGCTGTAGGGATAAGATCATCTATTAATGATTTACGCAATGCTTCGATCTTTCCGGAAAAATTTTCTGGTAATGTTGCTGTATCGTGAACTAAGTCTTGCCCTGGTAAGCTGAGAATTACCTCTAGTCGCTGATCTAAAATAATTGTATAGATAACTGCTGCTGTCGGATCAATATCCTCAATCTGTTGCGGCTTAGCATCCAAACAGGCTTCGCGAAAGAAGTTGTCGAGTTCAGCTAACTGAAGTGCTTCAATTACCTCACGGGCTCGTTTAAGATTGGCTTGAGATACTTCAGCTTCCCCATTTGGTTGCAAGAGTAAATCAACTAGCTTTCGGTAAATAGGTTCTACTTGCTCTCGAAACGAAAACTGGATATCTTGATGGAGAACTACTAAATCTTGCCGTAAAGTTTGAAGAGCTTTAACCGCTCCATTATAATGGGCGATCGCTTTTTGCTTATTGCCCTGGGCTTGCCATAAACGCCCTAACTGCCAATGCCACTTATAAGCAATATCCCATGCTTCACTTTGCTGAGCCAAGTATAAGGCATGATGAGTTAGTTTGAGAGCTTCTTGCCTCCACTGTTGAGCATATTTTTGTTGTTGAAGCTGTTCATCTAGCCAACCAAAATATTCGTATAAACCAGCCAAATTACCCAGAGCATAAGATTTTACACGCTTATCATGCAACTCTTCGGCTTCTTGATGAGCTGTAACTAATAGTTCCCGGATCGATTGCCAAGAAGCTTCCTCTGTTGCCGATTGACCATTCAAGCAAGCTAGACTTTTAGCCAAGCTAATCTGGAGGTAAACTTTTGTCCGATTGTGAGGTAGATGAGCAAGATTAATCTTCTCACTCCCTAAAGCTTGTGCTGTTAATATGTCACCAGATTCCAAGGCTAGACTGAGGAGATTGAGTTGTGCTTTAATCCGAGGGGCTGATGAAGGAGGGAGTTTGTCGATCGCTTCCTGATATCTTAGACTAGCTTCCTGATACTCAGATATTTTTCCGGCTTCCGATGGATTCACACAGCGCCAAGGTAGGTAATCCTCTACAGGAGATGCCTGTTGATCTTGCTTTTGCTTGGCAATAGCTCTGAAAGTATTACCAAGGCTCAGTAATAGCTTACCTTCGACTTGAGGAGAGTTAGCCATTGCTAAACCCCGCTCTAAGAAAATCTTTGATGGTTCTAACTGACCAATTCCCCGTAAGATATTACCGAAAATAGCCATAATTTGGCTAGAGTTTGGTTGTTGCTCAATCCTATCGATTATTCCCTCAAACTCCTCAGTTAAATCCTGTTTTTGGCAAATTGAAGGATTAAATTTTAGTGTTGCTACTAGGGTGTCACAAGCCTGATAGTAACGTCCTGATTGTTGTAACTGTTGAACTTGTTTAAACTGTTCCTGGCTAATGGGTTTAACTTCAGGCATTTGGGATAAAACCGGTGATATCCCTGTGGTGAGAATTATACCCAGTAGCAGAAGCAACCACAAAGGATAACGTTGTCTTCTGGGAGCTAATTGACGGTTAATTAACTTATTACTCATTACTCTTCAGAAAAAAGGTAGAGGGCAGAAGGCAGAAAGCAGAAGGTTCTAAGGGCAGCTGACTTGTTTCTCATTTTCTTTTTCGGCGATTTAATGAATGAATTCTTAATTCTTAAGTAGGTGGGCATAAATAAACTCACATGAGCAGGGCGGGTTTTGAAGGAGAGAAACAGGACACGTAGCAAGCATCTTAGCTAAACCCGCCCCTACAAATCCAATGATCGTTTTTTTTCACCTACTTACTTAATTCGCCGTCAGGCGCTCATTACTTATTACTCATTACTTATTACTCATTACTTATTACTCATTACTTATTACTCATTACTTATTACTCATTACTTATTACTCATTACTCATTAAAAGGGATTGTACTGTACGGAGAAATGTACACCGTTTTCTTGCCATGTGTTTTTCCTCGAATCTACGGATATTAAGGGGAGGCCCCAATCAAGACGAGCGGTAAACTTGTTACCGAGTTGCCACTGCAAGCCGATGCCAACGGCTGCCAAGGTGTTGGGCTCTGGAGCTGATTCCCCAGTATTCCAACCGGTGCCAAAATCGATAAATGGAACTACCTGTAGGACACCTTTATTCTGAAAAGCCCGTAGGATAGGTAACTGAAGTTCTGCCGAGGCAAAAATCCCGTTATCGCTCACCAGCGTGTCTTGTCGGTAACCCCGTACACTGCCCAAACCACCAAGAGCAAACTGTTCTGTCGATAAAAGTCCTCGATCCGCTAGTTGCACGTTGCCACGAACCAAAAATAAGGTATCCTCAGCAAGGAAGCGTACCCACTGCCCTTGTCCCTGCCAGGAGATAAAGCGGCTATCGGGAACGAATTCGTTAACCTGAGCAATCGATTCATTGATGGTAGAGTTGAAGGCATTAAGACCAAGGTTTAATTGAGAGCGAAAAGCAAGAACTTCTCTACTGTTTTGCTGGTTCCAGTCTTGAAAAAACCTTAGGGCAAAAATACGCGTACTGCCATCTTCATCAGCGCCACTGGAAAGAGGAAAAGGAATACCCAATAGGAAAGACTGACTTTCTCGCCAGGAAGCAGTTAAGCCAACAGCAAATTCCTCGAAGGTTACTAATTGCCCTGGTTCCTCCGAATTCAAGCCTCGAATTTTGCGGATTATTGGTTGGCGCAGGGTCAATTCGTAGGAGTTGGAAGTCGATTCAATATCTGGGGTGGAACCATCTTTATTAACGTCTTCAAAGGGAGGCTCAATGACACCACTTTCGCTTCCGCTGTAGGTAAAACCGAGGGTTCCATTATGGGAATTAATTGGTAAGGTGTAAGTCGCATTCCAATTATCACTACCCTCAGATTTGGAGTAGCCGATACTTAAACTATCGCCAATACCTAATAAATTAGCTTCTGTGAGTACCGCTTGACCTTGAATAGTTCCTACACTAGGAGAGCGACCGTTATTGATGCTAAATTGAGGATTGAAAGAGTTTGCTTCCTGATACTTAACCTCAAGTTGATTCTCACCAGGCTCAGAACCATCAGCTAGGGTAGCAGAGACATTATCGATGAGGGGGTCAAGGGAAAGTAGCAGTAGGGCTTCCTTCAAATCATTGACATTTAAGGGTTCTGATTCACGAATACCTAAACGCGATCGCACATAGTTGGCATTCAGCCTTCCAGAACCATCTGATCTTACTTGAATGCCCTCTTGCTGTAATTTACCTTCAATAACTTTAATTGTGACTACTTTGGCTTCTGCTTGCAGCTCTTTAGACACTTCAATAATCGCACCAGAAGTGCTGTATCCTTGTTGAGCGTACAACTTAGCTACCTCACGAGTAATTTGCTCCAACTCAATCAAGGAAAAGAGCTGGTTGGCAACAGAGGAGAGGGATATTTTGGTAGATGATTCTGGGCAATTATTATCTATCTCCTCTGCAATGCCGATTTGGATTTCTGCTGGAGATTGTGAAGAGATGCAGAGCTTGATGGCTTGGGCTAATTCTTCTGAGCTGAATAGGGTGTTGCCGGTGAACTCAAATTTCTCCACAGTGATGTTGCCAGTACCGATATTAGGTAATCCTTCTAATAGTGAAGGAGGTATTTGTAGTAAGTCCTCCGGTGGTGAGGATGGCAAAGGAGGTGTTTGAGGACTAGGAATTGGCGAAGGAGAGCGTTGATTTAAATCTTGTGGCGGCACACTTGGCGGTGTTGAAGAAAGTGCTTGGGCAATATCAAAAGTTTGTGCCTTCAAAGAGTTGGCTGTAATGCTAGTAGTTATGACAGCTAGACTCAAAGGCAGGAAATAATGAGAACATCTAAGATGCATGGTAGATAGCTCTATTTATTCAAGAGATAACAGTAGTGGATTGAATCACGAGTTACCAATGAATAATTAATAATTGATAATTAATAATTATTCATTGTTGAACTGGATCGAAGTTGTTGTCATCCAACCTTCAGATTCAACTTCGACTCACTTAATCTCTTGGGAGAATTCAGGTTTAGTTATGCAGTTTACTGCTAGTGCAAGAAGGCAGAAGGCAGGAGGCAGATGATAATTGAAAGGGATTTCTTTGAAAATATCCTGCTTGCTTATAAAAATCAAAGCGATCGCAGATATTGTGGGTTGGGTGTAACGCCACTACTCAATACTGCTCGGTTAAGAGAAATTATCGGTTAAAGCTGGGGGAGCTGAGGGAGCTGAGGGAGCTGAGGGAGAGGGATTAGGGCTTATCCGAGCAATATTGCGCCACTACTGGCGTTACACACCTAAAATGAGGGAATAGAGTAGTGCGAGCATCTTGATCGCGTTTGACTGATCGATCGCGAGCGAGACGCTCGCACTACATTCTTAAATTCTAAATTCTAAATTCTAAATTCTAAATTCCTCACTACTATCGTGGCACACCTAAAATGAGGAGATAGAGTAGTGTAAGCCGTGGATATATTAATTCTTTCTAATGGACCAGGGGAAGTTACCACTTGGGTAAAACCTATAGTAAGAGCATTACGAAAGAAGCTAGGGGATAACCGCTCTTTAGTACGTATTTCTGTGGTATTGTCCCCTTGTCCCAATGCTACGGGAAAAGAAGCCGAAATTGCTAGATCCTATCCGGAAGTAGACAGGGTACAGAGTGCTGAGCATTTCTTTCGCTTCTTGCTGTGGGGGGTAACCGCAGACAACTGGGATTGGCATGACAAAGGAGTTGTTGTTTTTTTAGGAGGAGACCAAATTTTTCCGGTAGTCATCGGCTCTCGCTTAGGTTATCGCAAGGTTGTATACGCTGAGTGGGATACTCGTTGGCATCGCTGGATAGATAGTTTTGGCGTAATGCAAGCGGAGACTATTGCCAAAGCTCCTAAAAAATATAGCCATAAGTTAGCAGTTGTTGGAGATTTGATGGCAGACGTGGGGATGGAGAGACAGGGAGCTGAGGGAGCTGAGGGAAATAAGGAAAGCATTTCTAATTCCCAATTCCCAATTCCCAATTCCCAATTCCCAATTCCCACTGAACTAATAGGATTACTTCCAGGGTCAAAATCGGCAAAACTAACTCAGGGAGTACCTTTGTCCTTAGCGATCGCAGAATATATCTATTCTAGACGACCCCAAACTCGCTTTGTGATTCCAGTTGCTCCTACTTTGGATATTAATACTCTAGCTAGTTTTGCTGATCCTCAACAAAATAGCTTAATTCGCCAGCTAGGATGGGCAGAAGCGGAATTAGTGCAAGAAGGCAGAAGGCAGGAGGCAGAAGGCAGAAGGGAAGGAAGTTTATATACTAACTTTTTTAACCATTCCCCATATCTGAAAACAGCTACTGGCTTACGGGTAGAACTTTGGCAAGAGTTTCCTGCTCATGAGTTGCTATCTCAGTGTCGCTTGTGCCTAACTACTGTAGGAGCAAACACTGCTGAGTTAGGTTCTTTGGCAGTACCAATGATTGTCTTACTACCTGCTCAACAGCTTGATGCGATGCGTGCTTGGGATGGCTTACCTAGTTTGTTAGCAAATTTACCGGGAGTTGGCACTAGTTTCGCCAAGCTGATTAATTGGGTAATGCTCCAGCTAGTGCTACGGTACAAGCGTCTGTTTGCCTGGCCTAATATTTGGGCAAAAGAAGAGATTGTGCCAGAATTGGTGGGTAACCTCCAGCCGCAGGAAGTGGCGGAACTTGCTCTCGACTGGCTTGAGCATCCTGAAAAATTAGAACAAATTTGCGATCGCTTACGCAAGGTTCGGGGAAAACCGGGTGCAGCAGAAAAACTGGCTCAGTTGGTAGGGAAAGTACTTGAAAATTCATAGGAACTAAAGCAGTAGGAGCCCATGCTCCCTGAAAAACCTTTACTCAAACCCCTTTGAAAACTAAATCAAGCAATGCCCATCTGACAAAATCGGTGAGCGCACTAACTGATCGTTAAACTAGAAGCATACTTCTTCTGCCCTATATTCCTCATCTTTTGCTATGTCATTCACCCAGGATGTAGAATCTCCTAATGTTATCCAACAACAAGATGTTATTCCAAAAGATATCATCTTCCCCCCTAGTGATTTAGAGAGCAACGAACCTCCCTTGGAAAGTGACTTACACCGTGATCAAATTGACTTGTTGATTCGCCTATTACGATGGTTTTGGCAACAACGGCATGATTGTTATGTTTCTGGTAACTTAACGATTTACTACAGTCCCCAACAGCGCAAATCAGAAAATTTCCGAGGACCGGATTTCTTTGTCGTCAAGGATACGGAAAACAAGCCTCGCAAAAGCTGGGTAGTTTGGGAGGAAAATGGCAAGTATCCCAACGTAATTATCGAGTTGTTGTCTGATTCAACGGCTCAAACAGACAGGGGATTGAAAAAACAGATTTATCAAGATATCTTTCGTACTCTAGAATACTTCTGGTTTGACCCACACAGTCTGGAATTTGTGGGGTTTGAGTTAGTGAAGGGAAAGTATCAGGAGCTACACCCCAATGAGCGAGGTTGGGTTTGGAGTGAGCAATTAGAACTTTATTTAGGTATTCACGAGGAGACACTACGCTTTTTTACTCGCGAGGGGGAATTAGTAGCAACACCGGAAGAAGCAGCTATTGCTCAACAACAGCGAGCTGAGCAAGAACAACAGCGAGCTGAGCAAGAACAACAACGAGCTGAGCAAGAACAACAACGAGCTGAGCAAGCTGAAGCGTTATTAGCTCAATATCGAGAACGCTTTGGGGAGTTTTCGGACGAATGATAGTTCATATCCCGACACCTAGTTCCTCTGCTGCCTCTACAGCAACCGATTGGCTAAATTTGCCTCTATAAATGAGTGTGGGAAGATAGTGGAGATGGGAATACAAGGAAGAAATTCCCAATTCTAAATTCTAAATTCTAAATTCCCAAACTCTGCTTGCTATTGTCTAACTAATTCAGAGGCAGACAATGAAACAGAAGA
>JAAHGL010000257.1 GCA_010692635.1 Symploca sp. SIO2C1
TTTAGTGAACATTTATTTGAGTCTCATTCAACTATTCTTACTAATAACTGAACACTATACTAGACTGACAAATGCTGTATAGGGGTTATAAATTATTTTTGAGATTCTCTGTTCCTTGTCCTTGCCTATATACTGATAATTAAAATAGGAGCACTATGAGTAATTATGGATAACATCAACTCTACAGAAGAATTTAACTTAAGCATTACTTTGATAATTGGTGCTTTAAAGCTTCAGGATAAAGAGCTAGTAAAGTCCTGTGAAAAGACTCTTACGGATCTCTTGGGTTCTGACTATACCTCAGATATTATGACTGCAGTTGTATTTCAATTAGCACAAACAGATCCTGAGACCTTTGATTGGACTTGGCAAAATTTTTACAGTTTGAATGCTTGTCGACATCTGATCAAAGGCATAGTTATGTTTGCTGTGAAAAAATTAATTAATCAAGGTTTTATTCTTGGTCAAGACTTTAGTATTAATCACACAGGGAAAATCTGGATCGGTACAAAAGCTAAAGCTGCCCTGTTAGAAAAATCTTCAGCCACAGACCGTATCTTTCTTAGAGAAATATTGCAAGTACCATCAGTGATATAATTAAAAATTTTAATTAAAATTTAAATAATCAATAAAATAGATTAAAAAAAAGGTGATAAAATAATGTACAATTCTAAAGTTTATATTCCTAAACAACGCTTGAATATCCTTGAACAAAACAGCTCTGGTAGCGAAATAGACCAAAATGAAGATGGCAGCCTTTCTTCAGTCAATCGCTTAAATCGCGGTCGTATTGCTATTTTTATTGATGGTGCCAATCTATTTTATGCAGCTTTGCAACTGGGTATTGAAATCGACTATGTCAAACTTCTTGGCAGTTTAACTTCTGGTGCTAGGTTGCTGCGTGCTTTCTTTTACACTGGAGTTGACCTAACTAATGAAAAGCAGCAAAATTTTTTGCTCTGGATGCGTCACAATGGGTATCGTGTAGTCACTCAAGAATTAACTCAGTTTCCAGACGGTTCTAAAAAGGCCGATTTAAATGTAAAAATCTCCGTAGATATGCTGAAGTTGGTCGGTTGCTATGATACTGCGATTTTAGTTAGTGGTAATGGAGAGCTGGCTTATGCTGTTAATGCCGTTAGCTATCAAGGGGTTCGACTGGAAATAGTCAGTTTGCGCTCTATGACTAGCGATAGCCTAATTAATCTTGCTGATTCCTACATCGATCTTGGTATGATTCAAGAAAAAATCAAAAAGACTCATTAAAATTGAGAAGTCCTAAGTAATTGACGGGTTTCCTGAGCTGCCTCTTTCATCGCTTGTTCAGGGCTCAGTTGCTTCTTGAGCACTGCACTTAGATAGCGCTGTAAGATTTCAGAGGCTTCAGCGTATTGAGGAATCGGGGGACGCAAGATAGAATTATCAACTGCTTTTAAGAGTTTTGGATCTTGAAATAATGCCTTCCGACTAGGTAGATAGCTTGTAGACTGCATGAACTGACGTTGTGCTTCCTCACTAGTCAAATACTTAATAGCTTTCCAGGCTTGCTCAGGATACTTGGAACTGTTGGCTATGCCTAAACCCCAGCTGCCATTACAACCTCCCCCACTACCTACTTCGGTATGAAGCCTCATTGGTTGAATCCCGACTCTGCCACGAATTGGAGAATTGTCAGCATTAGCTTTAATCCAGACATCATGCCAGTTACGGAGAAATACTGCATTACCTTGCTTAAACTCAGCAAAAGATTCTGCTTCGTTGTAAGTTTTTGGGGGAGAAATCTTCTCCTCAATGGTGCCTATTAAAAACTTAACAGCTGCCAGAGCTTCCGGTTGATCAATTCCCACTTCTAGGGTTTGAGGATTAATCCAGAAACCACCATGACCATGAAGTACCTCAATAAACATAGCAGCCAAGCCTTCATACTGTCGCCCCTGCCACAAATAACCCCACTTAGCCAATCCTTGCTGTTGCAGAGCTTTTGACATTTCTCGCAACTGTTGAAAAGTTGTAGGAGGCTTGTATCCAGCTTGTTCTAATAGATCTTTGCGGTAGTAAAGTAGACTTACTTCTGAACGGAAGGGAATGCGATATAGTTCCCCTTGATATTGTCCAGATTGGACATCACTAGTTAAAAATTTAGCCAATTCTGACTCAGGTATCCGGTTAGAAAGGTTCATTAGCACACCCTTATCAGCAAACTCAGGTACCCAAATAACATCAGTGTAAATCAAATCACAATCAGAAGTACCTGTTATCAGATTAATGTCACATAAGCGTCTTAGTTCGCTAGTGACATCACCTTGGGGTTCTGCTAATTTGATCAGGTTAATCCGAATATCTGGGTTTTGCGCCTCGAATTCCTGTTTTAAAGATAACCAATAGGTCGCTTCGGCATCAGGAACTGCCAACGTTAGGAAAATAGGTGGCCAATTGAGCAATAAAGCTACTAGAATCAATACTTGGAGAAAAGCAAGTAGACTCCAAATTCGTGCTGAAGCGAATCGCTTTACTAATATTCGCCAGTTGTTAAACCACTGGATGCCTTTCATAAATTGAGATAGAGTTGACACTCCCCATGCCTACACTTCGCTTAAAACTAGCTTTCTTAGATGGCTAGCAGCTTAACCATTTTCCCAAGCAACTAACTTAACTTTCATGCACCAAACTGAAACATTAGGTTCTCCCAGCTGGTTTGTCCGTCGTGATCTTGATGGCTTTTTTGGTCTAGTTATCGATAACTTGATCCAAATCTTGGTGATTGTGAGTTTGACTCAAGGAGTACTCCAATTTCCTGCCAATCTAGTTTACGGTAGGATTCTGCCCAGTATAGCTCTGAGCTTAGTAGTCGGCAATTTTTACTACAGCTGGCTAGCTTACCAACAGGGGAAGCAGGAACAACGGGATGATATTACCGCCTTACCTTATGGCATCAATACCGTTAGCTTGTTTGCCTACATCTTTCTGGTTATGCTACCAATTCGTTTAGACGCCTTGGCAACGGGAGCCTCCTCCGAGGAAGCAGCAGAACTAGCTTGGCAGGCAGGTTTGGTAGCTTGCCTTGGCTCTGGACTAATTGAGTTGGGTGGAGCTTGGGTTGCAGATAAACTGCGGCGTTTCACTCCCCGTGCAGCTCTCTTGTCCACTTTGGGGGGAATTGCTCTGACTTTTATCTCTATAGGCTTTCTGCTACGAACCTATGCTCATCCTCTTGTGGGATTAGTGCCTTTGGGGGTGATTTTATTAACCTACTTTGGTCGGGTAAAGTTTTTCCTCCCTGGTACAAGGATAGCTATTCCTGGGGGATTATTAGCAGTTTTATTAGGCATTGCTCTAGCTTGGGGTACAGGTTTAGCTAGTTGGGACTCAAACCAATTCACTACAGCAACAGCACCTATGGGATTTTATCTGCCACAACTTTGGTTGGGTGATTTGTGGCAAGAACGAGCAGTAATGTTGAACTATTTCAGTGTTATTTTGCCGATGGGGTTGTTTAATTTGGTAGGTAGCCTCCAGAATTTGGAAAGTGCCGAGGCAGCAGGCGATCGCTATCCAACGGCTCCCTGTCTGGCAGTTAATGGCATTGGTACTTTAGTTGCAGCTTTATTTGGCTCTTGTTTTCCCACTACCATCTATATTGGTCATCCAGGTTGGAAAGCGATGGGAGCTAGGGTAGGTTACTCCTGGCTCAATGGTGTGGTTATGGGACTTATCTGTTTGACTGGAACAGTGGGATTACTAACTTTTTTTGTCCCTATCGACAGTGGCATGGCAATTGTACTGTGGATTGGTATTGTCATTGTGAGTCAGAGTTTTACTGCTACCCCAACTCACCACGCACCAGCAGTAGTCGTCGGTTTGCTGCCAGGGATTGCTGCTTGGGGAGCACTGATTGCAAAAAATGCCTTACGAGTGGCTGGCTGGGGAACACCGGAGCAACCCTTTACACCTGAGCTGGTTCCTGGCTTTGAGCTTAGTGACATCTATATCACTGGCGCTTTTGCTCTCGAACAAGGCTTAATTTTTTCCGCTATGATTCTGGCAGCAATGACGGTTTATATTATTGAACGAGAATTCGGTAAAGCTGCCTTGTGGTCACTTGTTGCTGCTGTATTAGCTTGGGTGGGTTTGCTTCACAGTTATCGCTGGACAGTTGGGGATACAGCGATTCAGTTAGGTTGGGGAGCTGGTGCTTCTTGGTCCCTCGGTTATGGTTTGTTAGCTCTGTTATTGTTCTATGCTCAGTGGCAGAAACCGTTTACTGACAATGAATCAAGGGGTAGCTAACCGGGATTTTTGATAACTCGAAAATGTCAAGATTTGCCTTCTCAAACCGTCTTATATAATACATAGAACCTCATAATTTCCAACAGTTCGTTCATGTGAGGTCTAGTTTGGCAAGTTGTCTACTCAGGATACTGTTTAAAAACTCTGGTTAGATAGCTTTGAGCGGACGGTGAGTAAAAAGTAAACACGAGTAAACAGGCAGAAGAATGACTATAAGTCTTTTGGGTTTGGAACAAAAACTAGAACCTGTCAAAGGTCGAGATCCACAATATGTGGAAGCAGACAAGTCGGTAGTTTTCTATAGCACCCCAAGTGATAATAAGTCTCACAACCTTGATGGCTGTGCTGTTCCTATTCTTAATGGCTGTGCTGTTCCTATTCTTGATGGCTGTGCTGTTCCTATTCTTGATGGCTGTGCTGTTCCTATTCTTGATGGCTGTGCTGTTCCTATTCTTGATGGCTGTGCTGTTCCTATTTCTGACTCCCAGCTCTTTCCTCGTAGTGGGACAATGAAAATCTATGATTTTGAAGGCGACAAACATAAACCTGAGGAAATTGGCACAATGCCTTTTAACAAGGGAGATAACGTCTACGACAAAGCCTGGGAAGCATACACAAAAGTAATGGAAGCACGGGGGCAGACACTAAAACAAAAACCTGCACCCAGTGATTTGCACCTTGCTTTCCCACCGTCTACCTAATCCGAACTAAAAAAATCGAGCATGACATCTAATTGTTCTGCTCCACGCCTGGGTTTACCTAATTTGGGCCTGGGCGTCGGGCTTCGTCATAAACATTTCAGGGATATTCTCGAACAGGGTTCGGAAGTAGACTGGTTTGAGGTGATCAGTGAAAATTTCATCGATAATTACGGCTACTTCCGCTATGTGCTAGAGCAGATTGCCCGTAAGCATCCCATCGTTATGCACGGGGTATCTTTATCCATAGGTAGTACCGACCCCCTTAACTTTGATTATTTGGCTCGTTTAAAGGCTTTGGCGGATGAGATCGATCCGGTTTGGATTTCTGATCACTTGTGTTGGACAGGAGTTGCTACAATTAATTCCCACGACTTGCTGCCCTTACCTCTCAATGAGGAGAGCTTTCGTCATGTGGCAGAGCGGGTAAAAATTGTTCAAGATTATTTGGAGCGCCCGTTGATCTTGGAAAATCCCAGTACCTACATTGAGTTTTGCCAATCCACCTTCAGTGAATGGGAGTTCTTAAGAGCCTTAGCAGAACAAACAGGTTGTGGTCTTCTCTTGGATCTAAACAACGTTTATGTTTCCTCCTGCAATCACGGTTACGATGCCCAAGAATATATTAAAGGTTTGCCTTGCGATCGCATCGTCCAAATTCATTTAGCTGGTCCGAGGGATTGCGGGGACTATTTAATCGACACCCATGATCATCCGGTTCCTACTGAGGTTTGGCAACTTTACGCCATTGCTCAAAAGTTAACTGGAGGCATGGCAACTTTGTTGGAATGGGACGCCAATATTCCTGCCTATCCCGATTTATTAGCTGAATTAGCAAAAGCAAGAGAGGTGCTGGCTGGGCACCTCCCGGAAGTTGCTGTTTCTTCAGCAGTTGAGGAATTTACTTTATCCAATCCCTTGGATTATCAATTGGGGGAAAACTATGAGCCAACCCAGCTTATCTGACATCCAAAAGTGGATGATGAGTGCAATCACTTCTCCGGGAGGGCTGCAAAAGGGACTGCAACTTGCCCGCAACCACTTCGATCTGAACGAAGATGAAATTGTTGCCCAGTCTGGAGGTGCTAGATCCGTAACTCGGCTCAGCATTTATGCCCAAGGATATTGGTTAAGGCTTTTAGAGTGCCTGCGAGCCGATTTTCCAGCCCTGCGTTACGTTATGGGAGACGAACTCTTTGATTTCTTTGCCAAAGCCTACATTTGGAATCACCCATCCACTTCCACTACACTTTTCGATCTCGGTGTCGGTTTTGCTGATTTTCTCCAAGATACGCAATCATCGAAGGTTACCGATCCCGAACAGCTCAATCCTAACCTGTTATTACCTCTCGATGTTGCTAAGCTTGAACGCACTCGGGTGGAAGTGAGTCGAGCTAGGGGATTTGAGGGCAGAGGAATAACAGCGAATCCGAATCCCCTTGCATTTTTGAGCGAACCCAA
The DNA here is from genome assembly GCA_010692635.1 of Symploca sp. SIO2C1. Taxonomy (GTDB): domain Bacteria; phylum Cyanobacteriota; class Cyanobacteriia; order Cyanobacteriales; family Coleofasciculaceae; genus Caldora. The sequence continues at coordinate 6,447 of JAAHGL010000257.1, forward strand.
TCTGAAGATCGAGGCAGCCCCCTGTTTAGGTTTGGTTAGTCTATCATTTCCCTTAATCGATTTTATGGACGCAATTGACTGCAAGCAAGAGAACCCAACAATCCCAGAACCTAGATCTAACTTTGTCGCGATCTCCCGCATCCGATACCGAGTCACAATGTCGGAAGTCGAACCTTGGCAATATTCCTTCCTCAAGGCGGCGAAAGAATATTCCAGTCTTTATGATTGTGCCCTCAAATGTTCTGAGGAAACGAACAACTCTTTAGATGAAATTCTTGCCCAACTTGTTGTTTGGTTTCCTTTGGCATTAAGCTCAGGATTTTTAGCGATTGAGATTGGTTTTTGACCCACACTCCGCACTTAAAAATGTAATATCAAAGAAATATGAAAAAAACCTTAACTTCCCTCCAAAATGAGATGTTTGTGTAAAGCTCACATCTTACACCAGTACATAAATACTTAATAACCGAAAAAAGAAAAATCAATTTCAGTACTGAAACCGTCCAATCTTATCACTGCTGCCTGCCCCCTACCTTGACAGGTCAATTTTCGACTTGGTGCAAGCTCTCAGTAAAGGTTTGATGAAGTTGTTTTTTTGCCTTGACTCATGCTCTTATTTGATTGGAATTGTTGACTTTAATATCAGGATTGAAACTAGCTCCAGTGCGTCCAGTTACAATCCAAACCAAACAACGAATACAGTCCCGTACAATTCTCAGTGTAGACTCTGGTTGACGACCTTTTGAGCTGACAGAGATAGGAGTAATAGCAATTCCTCTACTACCGAGAACTAAAGTAGCGATCGCTCTAGATCTTGCCATGTGGTACTCTGAAGTAATCAGATATAGGTGGTGGATATCTTGAGCCATAAAGTCTTCCACTGTGGAGGTGAAATTCGTTACTGTATCCGTGGAATAGAAATTGTAGTGAACTTGCTCATCTCGAACACCATTTTGCCTGAAAATTAGCTGGTTAGCAGCAAAGTTACTGTAGTAATCTGAAACCCAAATCTCTAAAGTGGGATGGGAATGGGAAAATTGAGCGGCAAAACGCATCCTGCTAGGAGCACTTCCTAGAACTAAAATAGCTTCAGGTTCAGGTGCTTGATGAAGTGCGATCGCTAATTTTAGAGGAATGATACTGAACAGTCCACTCAATGTGATCAAGACTACCAACCCAACTTTTAAGCGCAGTCGGGATTTCTGGATTTTTTTCAAGATGCTCATTCATTAAGATTTTTAGATATGAAATAGCAGTCTTAAAGAGAGAGTTATTATTCCAACAATATTCTTAATTATATTACAATCTGTAAAGGAACTGAACAGAGAACAGCCGAATGCGCATTGCAATTGTTGGGGCAGGATTAGCGGGGATGGCGACGGCAGTTGATCTAGTAGATGCTGGCCATCAGGTAGAAATCTTTGAATCCCGTCCCTTTGTGGGGGGGAAAGTCGGTAGTTGGGTAGATGCTGAAGGTAACCATGTGGAAATGGGGTTGCACGTCTTTTTTGGCTGCTACTACCAATTATTTGAGTTAATGCAAAAAGTAGGAGCCTTTGAGAACCTTCGCCTCAAGGAGCATACCCACACTTTTGTCAATCAAGGCGCTCGTCTAGGAGAGTTGGATTTTCGCTTCATCACTGGTGCTCCCTTCAATGGACTCAAAGCCTTTTTTACCACCTCTCAACTATCTGTTAAGGATAAGCTGCAAAACTCAATAGCTCTCGGTACTAGTCCCATTGTTCGCGGTTTGGTAGATTTTGAGGGAGCAATGAAAAGCATCAGAAACCTCGATTCCATCAGTTTTGCCGACTGGTTTCGCCGTCACGGTGGTTCTGAGGGTAGTTTAAAACGGATGTGGAACCCGATCGCTTATGCTCTGGGCTTTATTGATACAGAAAATATTTCAGCCCGTTGCATGTTGACAATTTTTCAGTTTTTTGCAGCCAAAACAGAAGCGTCAGTACTACGGATGCTAGAAGGCTCTCCTTATGAGTATCTCCATAAACCAATTATTGAGTACTTGGAAGCGCGAGGTACAAAAATCTACACCAGACGCCGAGTGCGGGAGATTCTGTTTACTGAAACTGGTACAGAAACTCAGGTTACTGGCTTAGTAGTTGCCAAAGGTGAAACAGAAGAAACGATCACGGCTGATGCTTATGTCTGTGCCAGTGATGTCCCTGGAGTACAACGCCTACTACCAGAAGCATGGCGCAAGTGGTCAGAGTTTGACAAGCTCTACCAGTTGGATACCGTACCAGTAGCCACAGTACAGCTTCGGTTTGATGGCTGGGTAACAGAGTTACATGACTCCCAAAAGCGGCAACAGTTAGCAGAAGCAGCAGGTATCGATAATCTACTCTATACCCCTGATGCAGATTTTTCCTGCTTTGCTGACTTGGCTTTAACCAGTCCCGGTGACTACTATAAGCAAGGAGAGGGTTCACTCTTACAATTGGTGCTCACTCCCGGTGACCCATTTATCCGACAAAATAACGAAGCGATCGCTAATCATGTTCTGCAACAAGTCCAAGAGCTCTTCCCCTCTTCACGAGAGTTGAACATGACCTGGTACAGTGTAGTTAAGCTGGCTCAATCCCTTTATCGGGAAGCTCCCGGTATGGATCCCTATCGCCCCCATCAGAAGACACCCATCACTAACTTCTTCCTGGCAGGCAGCTACACCCAGCAAGACTACATCGATAGTATGGAAGGAGCAACCATATCAGGACATCAAGCAGCTCAAGCAATTTTGGAAAATGCTTCTCAAATTACGGAAACTTCCTTAGTATCAATTAGCAATTAGCAATTAGCAATTAGCAATTAGCAATTAGCAATTAGCAATTAGCAATTAGCAATTCCCAATTCCCAATTCTTAATTCCCATGACTGATTGGCTAGAACATAGTGTACAGGTTGAGGTAGAAGTTCCTATTGACTTAGCCTGGAACCTCTGGTCTGATTTAGAACAAATGCCCTATTGGATGAAATGGATTGACTCAGTTAAAGTACTAGAAGACAATCCAGAACTATCCCGGTGGAAACTAGCGAGTAGTGGCTTAGAATTCAGTTGGCTCTCCCGCATTCTCAAAGTGATACCCCATCAAATTATTCAGTGGGAATCTATAGATGGCTTACCTAATCGAGGAGCAATTCGCTTTTACGATCGCCATAGTAGTAGTATTGTTAAGCTGACTATAGCTTATGCAATTCCCGGCGTTCTCGGTCAGTTGATGGATAATCTGTTTCTCGGTCGCCTTGTTGAATCTACCATCCAAGCAGATTTAAATAGATTCCGAGAATACGCTCTGAAAGCAAACAGGCAATCATGAATTTAGAATTTAGAATTTAGAATTTAGAATTGACTTGGGGATAAATCTAGTAATTCAGTGACAGCTCCCGTCGCTAATTTAATTAGGGTTTGCTGAATAAGTAACAAGTAACAAGTAAAAAGTAACAAGTAAGAAGGAATGAAGCATTTATCCTCGTTTTGAGCACTTGTATTCCCCAAGGTTACCCAGGGATTTCCCATGAAAGTGCAAGGAAA
>JAAHGL010000258.1 GCA_010692635.1 Symploca sp. SIO2C1
TTACCCCTCGATTAGCTCCCAGATTTGTTCAATTGTGCAAGCTTTTTGAGCCAAAAGGTATAATTTCCTTGCACTTATTTGGCTTGCAAAATGCTTGAAAGCTTTGTTTGGCATAGCTTCCACACTTATGCAGCAAACCCTAGTTAGGTTACCAAAAATGGACATTGCACCTACTCTTGCCTTTTAAACAGAGAATTTTTCTGTTCCCTTAAACCTAAAACAAATATAATCACTAACCCAGCAACACCAATAGAACCAATAACTTCACCAGCAATTGGCTGTCCCAACATAGCAGCAATTGCACCAGAGATAACGGAAACAACAGCTAGAGAAAATGCAAAAACTTGCCATAACCTTCTTTCATTTCTTGCTTGTTTCTGAGCAAAAAGTTGAGCATCCACAAGTTTTTCTTGCATTTTATGCCGATGTTCTTGTTCTTTCTCGGCAATAGCAACTATTCTGTCACCAGCATCTCCAACCAGATGATTATATTGAGCTAAAACTTCGGGGGCAGGAAGTAAAGCAGCAAAATTACAATGCAGTCCTGATTCGATTCCTTGAAGGGTTGAAAACTCTTGATCTTCCTTCATAATTCGAGAACCTGCTTTCTGAAAAGAGTAAGAGCACATCTATTCACCGAAAGTGTTGGGAAGTCCATTCCTGTGGGGATGGGAGGGATAACCGCCCGCCGCTTTGTTGTTTGTACAAAAAACAAATAACAAATAACAAACAACTAACAACAAATAACACGAAATCCCCGTGCTTTAGACGGGAGATGAGTTAAGCTCATCATCATCTTTGATGTCATTATCATCTTCGATGTCATTATCATCTTCGATAGTGGGAAGTATCTCTTCAAGTACCTGAGAAATTATTTGCCTTTGTTCAGCATCATATTCCCAGCGTTTGAGAAAGGCTTTGTAGTTACCTTCTCCGGTTAAAGCACTTTCTCTTAACTCAGAAGCAATTTTCTGTACCTGTTCCATCTCCACTTGTTCAATAAGATGAGTAGTACGCGATCGCACTTGCTCAGAACTTTGAGCCATGTCATCATCTTCATTGCGACGATGGGTGAGTGCCATAGCAGCTGACATAGCTAAGTTTTTCACCAAAAGTTCTGCCACGGTATCGGGTGACGATTGGAGAGCCTGAATGACTTCGGGGGAGGGATTATCTGCTAAAGTGCCTTCAGAGGTAAGGTAAGTGACAAAAAAACCTCTTGCACCGTTTTCACTGTTAACTAATTGTGCGATCGCTTGCTCTATGTCGGCAGCTGAGACTTCCCCTGCTGCCATTTGACTGATCAGGGATTGGGTAAAAGCGATCGCTTCTTCAAATGTCACTGTTTCAGGAATATTCACAAGATTGCTTCTGTTAAAAATAAAGTGCTAAATACTAAAATTGGGCTACCATCAGTATAATTGGGGGACTTTTTTACTCAAAACCTTGACGCTAAGTTGTATAATATTTAGCAAAAATTAGAAAAATTAGGAGGATTAATCACAATGAGTGAAGCTGATGGAGTATTTTTCGTTAACGCTCTAATTATCTTCGGGTTGACAGTATCATTACTATACATTGTTAAACCTCAAGCTTAAGGCAACTAAGTAGGTAGACAGAAATAAAGTGAACTAGTTTGAAAATGTGAACATTTGTTAAACTCTTAGCTAATGAAACATGACAAATGACGCTCCTCAACAGTTAACTTTAATTGTGCCGACCTACTTGCTCAACAGAGATAAGAAGGACAAGGGAGACAAGAAAGTTTGTCACTCAACAAGTCTAGTGCAAGAAGGCTCCAAGGCAGGAAGCTCCAAGGCAGGAGGGAAGAAAACTTGTAAAGTAAGCTTTTTAACCTTAAGTAACTGAACAGTTTGAGATCGATAGAATGCTTATATAGTAAGGATTCTTAATTCTTAATTCTTAATTCTTAATTCCGCGCAGCGGTACTAGTATCTGGTCCTAAACTGACTTAGTTCACAATATGAAGCGATCGCTAATTAACCTGACTCTGTGCTCTGCTTTCCTCTCATCTTTGATGCCTCAACCTGTTCTTGCTACCCCACCAAGAACTCCAGACGAAACTGTAGAATGTGAAATCTTAGTAGTTGGGGGTGGACTGGCTGGTTCTGCTGCTGCTTATGAAGGCTTACTGGCAGGACGAACTGTTTGTTTGACAGAGATTACCGACTGGGTAGGAGGACAAATTTCTGCTCAAGGAACCTCTGCACTTGATGAGCGAGCTACCCAGCGAGAGCTACTATTCTACCCTCGCGGTTACCTAGAATTACGAGAACGCATTGAAGAGTACTACGATCAACTCAACCCTGGAGAATGCTGGGTGAGTGAATCCTGTTTTCTGCCTCGTGATGCTCATTCTGTTTTGTTTGATATTTTACAGGAGGCTGCCGAGGAGGGTGAAGGAACCCTCAAATGGTATCCTTCCACTGTAGTTAAGGAACTGGATGTAGTAGGAAGCAACTCAGGAGAAAATATTCAAAGTGCGATCGCAATTGAACACCAACCAGCTGTTGGTGCACCTCCCCTCAACACTTTCCCTCTCTCCCAAACCATTGAAGATTGGTATCGCTACGAAGATTCCCCTCGCTTTGAGAAAACTATTCTGCGCTTCGTACCCAAACAGGGAAATACGGCTAATTGGTACGTGGTTGATGCCACTGAAACTGGGGAACTAATTGCTTTGGCTGATGTCCCCTACAACCTGGGTGTCGATCCCATATCCTACCTCAATCCTTCGGCTTCTAGTAGCACTCCCGATCCTTACTGCACCCAAGGCTTTACCTACACGTTTGCCATGAAGGCAACAGAGGAATCTCAAAACCACGAGATGCCCTCATTTTATCCTCAGTATGAACCCTACTACAGTTACGAATTGGAGCGACTGGCAGACTTTGGATTAGTGTTTACCTATAGAAGGATTTGGAGCCCAGAGTCCGGTGAACCAACTAAGTTTGGTGGTATCGGTTACACGACTCCGACGCCAGGGGACATCTCGATGCAAAACTGGACTTGGGGTAATGACTTTCGTCCAGGAACTGCCCAAGATAACCTAGTCTACACTCGTGACCAATTGCAAGCCTCTGGGCAACTATCCCCCGGCGGTTGGCTGGGAGGTTTGCGGACAGAAAGTCTCCGGAAGGCAGAAGAAATTTCCCAAGGTTATTTCTATTGGTTGGTGGAGGGAACTACCGACTCCCAACTAGGGGATGGAGTCAAACAGCAGCATCCCAATCATCGCTATCTCTCGGGTTTAGATTCTCCCATGGGAACAGTACATGGATTGTCCAAGTATCCCTACATGCGGGAAGGAAGAAGGATTATTGGCAGACCTAGCTATGGTTATTCCCAAGGCTTTACTGTATCAGAAGTGGATATTTCTCGCCGGGACTACCGGGATGAATATTATCAACAAACCCTCTCCCCAGATACCTATCGCCGTCTTTGGGCAGTTTTAGCTGGACTAGAAGCTCCTTCTGTATTGAGTGGTAAACTAGCACCAGAAGAAGTGTCTAGGCGTACTCGCTCTACAATATATCCAGATTCTGTAGGTATTGGTCATTATGCCATTGACTTTCACCCTTGTATGAACCTGACTCCTCCAGAAGCTCCTGGTAATACTGAGCGGGAAGGGGAACGTCGGGGACAAGGAGCAGCTTATCCCTTCCAAATCCCACTCCGGGCAATGATTCCCCAGAAAGTTGATAATATGTTAGTCGCTGGTAAAAGTATTGCCACCAGTCACATTGCTGCAGCTGCCTATAGAGTACATTCTTTTGAATGGTCATCGGGCGCAGCCGCTGGCACAGCAGCAGCTTTTGCTCTCGAAACAGGGATTGCACCTCACCAACTAGTCAATGAAATCCCACCCCAAAACCCGAAACTGCAACTACTGCGACGGCGGTTGGAAGAAAATGGTAATCCTACTGCTTTTCCTAACACCTCAATTTTTAATGAAGATTGGGAGGGTTGGCGATAAGGCAGAAGGCAGAAGGAAAAGAAGGCTTAAGCGAAACCGGGTGTTTGAAAGGCGGATTTAGTATGATATTATGTCCGCCTAATCGCTTACGATAAAAACTTCTCCGCGTCCCCGCGTCCCCGCGTCCCCGCGTCTGGAGCGTCAGCCTTAACGATAAGTATTCAACCGGACATGATATGAGACATTTTAGAGACGTTGCATGCAACGTCTCTAAAGGGTTTCGCGGTTTCTTCAAAACGGGAGTCCCTAACCCGGATTTGTTATTACTCCACTGTCACAGACTTAGCCAAATTCCTCGGCTGATCAACATCTAAGCCTCGCCTTGCGGCAATGTGATAAGCCAAAATTTGTAGGGGAATTACTGCAAGAATTGGTGAAAGTAACTCCTCCACTTTAGGAACTGATAACAAATCATCAAAGGTTTCCGCTGCCTCTTGCTCATTCATCGGCGTTACCCCAATCAAACGGGCATCCCTCGCCTTCGCTTCCTGGGCATTAGACAGTACCTTTTCATAGACACTACCAGGCATTGCGATCGCTACCACCGGTACTTTAGCATCTAATAGGGCAATTGGCCCGTGTTTCATCTCTCCTGCTGGGTAGCCTTCAGCATGAATATAGCTGATTTCCTTGAGCTTTAGTGCTCCCTCTAGGGCAATGGGAAAGTTAATTCCCCTGCCTAAAAAGATAAAGTCTTGAGTTTCAGCAAACTCATGAGCTAATTCTTCAATATGGTGATCCTGCTTTTCTAATAACTGCTCAATTTCTGCTGGTAGTTGCCGCAAGCCAGCGATAATTTCCTGAATACGCGACATTGTCAAAGTTTGACGCCGAGCTGCCAAATCCAACGCCAAGCAGTAAAATACTACCAGCTGGGTCACAAAGGTTTTAGTAGCAGCAACACCGACTTCAATACCTGCATGAGTTTCAATAACTTGAGATACCATTTGACCAAGAGTGCTTTCCGGTCGATTGGTAATCCCTAGGAGTCGTGGGTGGTATTCCGGTTCCAAGCCTTCACGACGGCGTTTTTCCATATCCAATGCTGCTAGTGTATCAGCCGTCTCCCCAGATTGAGTTACCCCAATCGTTAGGGTGTTTTTGGTTAAGGGTGTAGGTGCATAGCGAAACTCTGAAGCATACTGCACCATTGTCGGAATACCCGCTAATTGTTCTAATAGATATTTTCCTATCAAGCTAGCGTGCCAGCTAGTACCGCAGGCAAGAATCTGAATATGTTCTAGGTTTTCGTAGAGGGAGTCTAGTGTTCCCAACTGAATTGGTGATTGCTGATGGGAAATGGGATGCTGGGAACCGGCAACTTCTCCCTCCTCTTCTGCACCAAGAGGATACCAATTACTGTTGAGATAAGTATCTAAACAAGTCCTCACCACCCCTGGTTGCTCGTAAATTTCCTTGAGCATGAAATGTCGGAATCCCTGCTTTTCAACTTGCCCAGGAGTTAAGCTGAGAGTGCGGGGCATCTTTTTGAGGCGAGCCCCTTCAAAGTTGTAGACTTCAACACCTAGAGGTGTCAGTCGTGCCAATTCTCCATTTTCCAGGGACAACACTGCACTGGTATGGGGTACTAAAGCTGGAGTATCAGAGGCACAGAAAAATTCCCCTTGGCCAAAGCCTATAGTTAAGGGAGCCTGTTGTCTGACTACAATTAGTTCATCAGTATAGTCAGCACAAATAACTGCCAGAGCAAATGCTCCCTCTAGCCGATTTACCGCCTTGAGCACTGCCTCTAATAGAGGAGTGTCATGCTGGGAGTAGGGAGTAGGAGAGTTTGGCAAATATTCAGCAATTAGGTTAGGAATTACTTCTGTATCTGTCTCAGAGAGGAATTTGTGTCCTTGCTGCTTCAACTCCTCTCGTAACTCTCGGTAGTTTTCAATAATCCCATTCTGTACCACTGCCACTCGTCGTGCTGAGTCTAGGTGGGGGTGAGCGTTGTATTCTTCTGGCTTACCATGGGTTGCCCAGCGAGTATGTCCAATGCCAATTGGTGCTGGGTTTTCAATGCCATCGAGCTTTTCTCGTAAATTGTGGAGTTTGCCCTTGGCTCGAACACAGTGGATTTCTCCTTCCCAAACAGTAGCGACTCCAGCAGAATCATAACCCCGGTATTCTAGTTTCTCCAACCCTCCGATCAAAATCTCTGTAGCCGCTTGGGGACCGATATAGCCAACAATTCCACACATTTAATTGCTCACTCCTCTTGTTGACACAATGTCCAACATCTTAACTTCATAAGGACAAATGACTAATAACTAATGACACTTGACAAATAAAAAAGAGGGGGCAAGTGGCTCCCTCTCTTACCTACCTCTAAAGGCATTGCTCAATGTACGAACTTTGAACACACCTAAGAAATTAGTATAGGTTTTCTAGTAAGCTAGACCCATACTGCGAGTAGTTTCACCTCCTAGATAAACTCGGACACTCAAGAAATCTGTAGGACAGGCAGTTTCGCAACGCTTGCAACCGATACAGTCTTCTGTGCGAGGTGATGCGGCAATCTGTTGTGCTTTGCAGCCATCCCAGGGTACCATCTCCAGTACGTCTAGGGGGCAAGCTCGAACGCATTGTGTGCAGCCAATGCAGGTGTCATAAATTTTGACGCTATGAGACATTGAATAACGACTCCAAACTAGAGTTGTCCACTATTAAGTGAGACTTTTATGATCAAGGCCTAGTTTACCGCAGGGCTTTCATCCTCTTAAGCAAAAGGCTACATAACTTTAAATTCTGTAACACCTGAACAACTTATTTATTTGCCATTGAGAGACGTGGAGATGGCGAGGTGGTTTCTTAAGAGATGCCAGAAAAATTTTCCTCAAACCTAGATGTGATAGTGCTTTTCCTTTCCCCTGCAGCCCTGCCCCCGGGTGAGGTGAAATTTACAGTGGCTTTCAAGAAATAAGGCTCCAAGGCAGAACCCACCCCTAACCCCTCCGAGGAGGGGAACAGAAGGGAAGAGGATTTGACAAAAGTTTCTTCACTCATTACTCATTACTCATTACTCATTACTCAAAAAAGCTCTCCCACACCTTTTTTCACCTCACCCCCTACCCCCCTACTCCCTAATCTTTACTTCAGCAGAACGTGGTGTCAGCAGCAAGATTTCTATCCCTAATTCATCTATTTTCTTACTTGTTTGGACATCAAATTTTTCTTGAACAACAGACTTAAACATGGGAGATGACTTTAAGTGAACCAGCCATAAACGGGATTTTGTTGGTGGTAAGCTGCTAAGCCAATCTTCTACTTCTGGCTTTTCATCAGAGGCCCCTAGTGTATCCTTAATCTCAATGGTTGCAGAACCACGATAGTAATGATTTAATGCTACAGGAATCCTCTGACCGATAGACCAAACGATCACATCCCCAGGTTGTTCATTCATGGTGATTGTTTGCACTAAACCGCGCCAATTCTCACGATCCAACACTGTGTAGTAACGCTTAATACCCCCACTAACTGCAATGGCATAAATGAGTGCAACCACAAGGGCTCCAAAACGCAATCGCTTCCATATTCCCATCCAGCCTGCTGCTAACAGCAGGCAAATGTATGGAGCAATAAACAACAGATAACGATTTACCCAGAGGGAGCGAGAAACTTGGGAAACTAAAAAGAGTGGGACTAAAGGTAATAACGCCCAGGCAGCAACCCAACCAAGCTTTGGTGAGCGTCTGAGATTAATAAGGGCAACACCCATCAGGTATGCCAACATGACAGAATAGGCATTGTAAAACCAGTAGATGGCATTGGAGTTGGCTCGACCAAATGACCAAGCAGTCAAGCGACTTGGCTGTAAGATCACATCAAAGATACCAGGGTTTTTTGCTCCACCAATATCAGGTGCTGATGTACCAGGTACTTTAACTCCTCCCATGAATTTTGCTGAGCTCAGTGCCACACCAATTACCCACGGCAGCCATAAAATACCGATTAGCAATAGTGCCATGCCAAAAGTTAGTAATACACGGCGTTGCTGACGAAATTTCCAACCAAACAACACCATATCTGGTAATAATAGGAGCAAATTTAGCGGAGTCGTGATGATTGCTAAAAATCTCATACCAGCCCATCCAAATATTAAGGGGGTGGTGGGAGATTCCAATGCGTAGGTGAGGATAAGGCTTCCACCGACACCGATAAAAGTACTCAGGGTGTACATCCGCACTTCTTGTGCATGATGGATAAACAGGGGTGAGACTGCTACTATTAGGGCAGCAATCAAGCCTGTTGATTCTCCTAGTAGACGACGACCAAGTTGATAGGTGAGAAAGACAGTACCTAAGCCACAAAGTACACCCAATCCCCTCAACCAGGCATCACCATTACCAAATATTATCCAGACACGTAGAAGAGCGTGATAGAGGATGCGAGAACCCAACAAACGGGACAGATCTTCATCTAGACTCTTAGCACGATGAATACTAAGTAGTTCATCTACCCAGAGACTTTCTGTACCGAGTTGGTAGAGATACAATCCACTAGCTAAGAGCAAGATTAAGGTAATAGGAATCCATTGCTTTAACCAACCTGCTCTAGTTGGAGTTTCAGCTAATCTCTGTATTTTGGATTTCATGAATCACTAAAGTAATGAGTGAAGGCAAAATTATTAATTCTTAAAATCTACTTCCGCAGTCCATAAACAATTCCCCCTAGCAACCCCTGAATAATCACAATTCCGTAAGCTAGCCAAGCGAAAGCAACAGTTTCGGGTCTGGAAGTACCATAGCCGTAAATCCCAAAAAAGAACACAAAAGCATTCTCACGGATACCGATCGCATTGATCGACACAGGTAGTACCATGATTAAGGTGACTAAGGGGATGATTAAAAATAAATTTTGTAAGGGAACTGATAAATCCAAGGCCTTGGCAATGAGATAATAATGACCAATTACACTGATTTGCACCATTAGTGATAATCCTAAAGCGATCGCTAAAGCATCTTTACGATTCCCAAAAGCTAGGAAAGCTTTGATGATATTAATGAGCTTTTGCTGTAACTTTTGCCAAAAGGGTAGTTTGATTTGAGGTTTGAGCTGGGCAAGCTTCTCAGAAGGAATGAAGATCATCCCAGTGAGTAGAAACACAATTGCAGCAGCTAGCAGCACCGATGGGTAAAGTAAGGGCAGGGGTGCAATTAGTTTCTGAGAAAGCAACAATGCTCCAACAGCAAACAGTATCAAACCTAGTAAACCAAGAAAACGATCTACAAAAACTGTAGCTACAGCGATTGATTTGTTTCTCTCTAACCGCCAGACATCGAAAGCTCTAATAGCATCTCCACCAATGGTTGAGGGCAAAAAATTACTGAAGAAAATGCTTACCAAATAAGACTTAAATAAAAAAGGGATGCTAGCATCTACTCCCTGAGCTTTGAGGAGTACTCGCCAGCGATGAGACCTAATGTAGTAACTTGTTGAATAGATCAACCATGCTGCTATTAGTAGAGGGATGTTGGCAGAGCGCAGAGCCAGGAAAATTTCAGGCAGATTTGTTTTCCGCAATGCCCAACAGAGTAGCATTATGGAAAAGCAGCATTTAATTGCTGTGAGAATCAATCGCTTCTTATCAGCCATCGTTTTTACTATTTTCCTGGTAGTGACGGCAAGTCTATCTATTAATATACGGAGAACACAGAGTCTTTCCGGGTAAAGGTTAAGGTAAGATGGCAGGTTGGGCACTGGTTATTGGTATCAACTCCTATCATAGGTTGCGATCGCATCGCAGCTAAACCCTAAAACTGAATAGAGCGATCTAAGTAGGGTTTGCTGAATAAAAACAAGAGCTTTGTCAGATAAGGGTTTCAAGCCTTTTTTATCCAAAGCAAGTACAAGGTTTTTCGACGATTTGTAGTAAAAATCCTTTCATTTAGCGATTGCCTGAGCA
>JAAHGL010000259.1 GCA_010692635.1 Symploca sp. SIO2C1
GCCCCACGAAATTTGTGATAGGTCATACCCTCCGGTAAAATTTCCCAGTTCTCTCTGACAATTCCATCCCGACCATTGAAGCGCTTAGAGTAAGTCCGATTCACCCTCTCAGGGTCTTCATCCCTAGAGAAGCGTTTACCGTTAGCATCAAGCCAGTCAATTCCTTGCTTTACTAAATCTGCTGACAAGAGGGTTGGGATAGTGAATTCATGGTCTATCAGTTTTTTCTTACCAACCTTTCTCCTCTTACCTTTGAGCTGACCCTTGAAAGCTAGCTCATATTCTCCAGTTAAACGGAACTCTCCAGAAAGATGAACCTCTGCCATCCTACGACCGGTCGCTAGGGCTATAGCACAACTTACATCCCTCCAATCAACATCCTCCATAGACGCTCCAGAAGCTATCTCCGAAAGAGTCTCATGAGCATACTTAAGGAATGGGGATAAATCCAGTGAGACTCGGTTATAAACAGTAGAGCGTTCCTCTACTCTTTCCCTGTATCTGGTGTTTTGCCTGGTTTTGTATTCACTGAACAGATAGCTTAGAGCATTTCCAAAGTGAGTAATGATTGTTAATACTGGATGGTAGTTGGCATGGTCTAAGATATCAGTTTTTGCCGCCCTCTTTAAACCCTTCTTAAGGGCTGTAATCTGCCTGAGGCAAGCACCGTACTCCTTTTCATTCTCTGGCTTGTCATCAGGATAATGTGACTTGAGTAATGCAGCTTCCTTTGTAGCTAGAACCTTCCAACCCTCCAAGTCTTCATTCTTAACCCCTACCTCCCTTTGTTTGCGCTTGTACGGTGCTAGTGCCTCAAACTTAGGCAACAGAACGCTTACACGCTCATCAACAAAAGTATTTTCCAGTTCATCTGGTAACTTTAGCTGCCTACTCATACCTTATTTACTTATAAGAGTTGATTACATTTTCATAGTAAACAAGGAACTAAGCATATGGCTATATCCATAAGGGTTATATAAATACCTTGAATATTTACAAGCTTTATTAATCGAACCTAGTTATCTATAGATATAAGTACTTGTCAGTGTATATAGCTTCCCGTTAATCTATATACAAGAGAATTTTGGTATAGATAAGATGAGTTGGGCACAGACAGCTAGAAATTTTGCAGAACAACTACAACAGCTAAATGATGAATCAGACATTAAAGAGCTTGCGACCGAAATACTTACGCAGATTTATGAGTTGACTGAGGCAAAAAAGCGTAAAAGAGCTTTGGCAACTGTCAGTAAAGAGATACGGAAAATTTACCCCAATGATCAAGTCCCACGCCCTCTTTACTTTGAACATACATTCGCTAAAGATGGCAAACCACCTATCTACAAACACATCATCTTCAAAACGCTTACTCTGACAACTTCCGATTGGGATGAATTAGCCACCGATGGGAGTAGAGAAGAGTGGTTATCTCAACAGCAGAAAAATACTGAAGTTATTGAGCAACCATCCGATTCCAATATGACTATCAACCAACTTAACCTGGAGGAGGAAACACAACAGACCTTAGAGCAAGCATTAGAGCATTCAGGAATGCCCCTAGATGAATTCATCAAGCAGGCTATTGCAGTTTATGCAAAAACCATCACTGGGAAGGCTCGAAAACACTCCGAGGATTTATCCAACGTACCTACAGCCGAATTACTGAGTGATGCTCAGTGGACTACTCACCCATTACGTGCATCCGAATTAACCAACAGAGCTATCAGAGCAATCAAATTCTACAACGCTAACAGGGTAGTTTTGAATAAAGACCGCTGGTGCATTACTCAAAGTGCGATTGCTTCCTTAACGGGCTCTCGACAGAGTACTATCAAGAAAATCTTGGAGCGCTACAAAAATGATATCTCAAGTCACAATCAGACCTATGGCTTGAACGGCTACAGTAATCGAAAGCCAGGGAAGGATATCAGTGAAGAAATAAACATGGCTGAATTAATACCCAACGGTGTGGATTAGTTTTTTAGCTTAAATTACCCGCCTGATCTCAGATCAGGCGGGTGGATGGTAAATATATTATCTCTGTATATTCGGGAAATTTTTCATGAGAGTATGTCTCTCTTATATATTTAATTATCACCTACTTTCCCATTGGCTATAATGCTTGTTGCGTAAAGAGTTGATGAGGTTTGTATAAAGGGTTGATAAAAGTAGAACTTACTAGACAGAAGACACCCCACTGCTGTAAACCTTGAGTAGTTAAGTGGGGTGTTTCCGTGAAAATTGACCGCCACGGAAAAGCTAAGATTTTGTCTCAACAAGAGATTCAGCTACTCTTCAGTGAGGGGTTGCGCTCGGAGCGCGATCGCGCTATTTTTGGCATCTGTTTATTCTGTGCTTGTAGAGTGAGAGAAGCTTGTACTCTACGAACTGGGGATGTTTACAACAACTCTGGTATGGTCTTGCCCAAACTGATAATCCGCAAAGGTAACACCAAAGGAAAGTTAGCAACCCGTACTATCCCCATCATCTCTGACTTGAGAACATTATTAACCAACTATTACCCAGACGCGGGTGTTATGTATCTCTTCCCTGGACGAAATGGAGAGTTTTTCCAACCTGACTCAGCAGATAAAATCTTGAGAAAAGCTTGTAGACGGGTGGGGTTAATCGGTGTGAGTAGCCACAGTTTCCGGAGGACAGCACTAACCCAGATGAGTGACAATGGGACACCACTAAGGGTAATCCAAGAGATATCAGGACACCGAAATCTACAACAACTCCAAGCCTACATTGAGGTTAGAGATGAGCAAGTCTTAGGAGCAGTCACCGGACTAAGCTTACTTTCCCCAGTCGAAAATGAGTCCGGAAAATCCCTATTTCCCGGACTCAACCCCCATCTCACCCACAATGACCATACTCAGACTACTCAGAAGCCATAGTCAATAATGACTTCTGTGGTGGTGAAGGAGAACTGTTGCTAGGTGTGGTTTTTGGTAAGTATCCTGACAACAGTACAATGAGCCATAATGCCCCGATACTAGCCATTGCAAAAGCTACTTTATCCCGACTGAACCAAGACAATTCTGGGAGTGTTGGTAAGCTAATCCTAGGTAGTTGTGGGAAAGTGAAACCAACATCATCTTGATACTCTCTTCTCACTTCCTTGAGAGTCCTTTTATCAAACACAAACCACTCACCATGTACCCTGTAGTCAGCAAACTTTTCATGTAGATACTCTTCATCATCTGTGACATTATCAGTTTCAAACCAATCGATAATCTCTAATGGATAAGGGGATTGAGAACTGTTCAACTCAGCAAACCTTGCCTCTACGGAGCGGGTTGTTAGCCCTATCTTGTATCTATCAGTCTCTTGGGCATGAATCAGATAAATGTAACCTGGTTTGTTTCTGTAGTGACTATCATCAAACATTATTCAATAACCTCATTTTTTCCAGGATTTTGGCTTACCTGGTGCGATGGTTGAATGCTCAGGGTTTTTGCATTCCCACTTATTCCCTTTACTACGAATTAGGTGGGAACCACAGTGAGGGCAGCTAGGTCTTTGGGACGTGTCCCTGGATGTCCCTGGTTCTGCGTAGGGGGAATGTCCTTCTGTGTCTGTCTCAGCCGAAACGCTTGCATAGCCTTGATTTAGAGAGTTGACAAAGACACCTGTGTCTTTAGGTGTCTCACCGCGTCCCGACCTAATCTCTATCACTTTTTCCAGGTTTTGTTGATAACTTGCTACATCAATTACCGTGCTATCAAAGTAAGGCAACTGATAGAACACTGGAGAGCGTTTAGCAGTTATCATTGCTATCCTAAATTCCCTCGCAGTATCACAAATAATCTCGTTTTGCTCTTCAATGTCTAACTCTATCTCCTCTAAAGTATTTAAAGCTTTCTCGACAGTTTTCTTCGAGTAGAAGCGCTCACCATACTGATTCAAGAAGGTTCTGATACTAATCGGGTCTATGTAGATGTTAGTCATCATCTTTTGGTCATCTATGCTCAGTCCTTTGTTGGTGGAAACGTTGGCACTTTGACCCATGACAATCACACCGATGTTGATGTGACCACCATCTTTAAGACTCTTCTTAAATGGCTTAGCTTCATCTTTGGTAACCTCAGCCATTGAGTTGTCAATTTCATCAGCTACCCAGATGTAACCTACTTGGTTGAGGTAATTAGCATTGCCCTTGATTTTTCGGAATTTGTCCTCATCTGCTAAGCCTTTGAAGCCTTTATAACCAGAATCCCATTTAAGGCAAAAGTCTAAGTCTGTTGAGTTTTTAACGCTGATACCTGCTAAGGGATTGCAGAATTCAACAATTGTGTAGGGGAGCTTGCGACCGTTAGGAGTATTGGCTTCTAGAAAACCACGCGATAAGAGATGAGCTAACATTACAGCGACCGTTGGCGTTTTCCCTGCCCCTGGCTCTCCGATCAACCTAAATCTTATCGGCTGACTCAGAATATACTTGATGAAGTCTTGATGGCCTCTGTATAGCGCTCCTGTGTTGGTTTTACGAGATGGACGCTCACGTCTAATCTTGAGGGTCAATATATCAGCAATAGGTAGCTTGTGTGGCTTCTCTATGGCGTACAGACCAAGGTTACGGGCTATTGTGGAGGAATTAGCCTCTATTACCTTTGCTAACTCCTCAACAGGCATAGAGTGGGAGTAAGAGTAACCTGCTGAAATGATGCTATCTGTACCAGATTCAACCCCTGTGACTTTGACTGGAATTTGCTGATGATTCCATAACCATTCAGCTACAGCATTAGCTATCTGCCCCTCTGGAGAAAACCCACACTTAAAGTAAATAGGCTCCACTAAGTCCCCAGCTAGTCGTTGCTGGAGTCGCGCCACTTTGATGTTAAGTAGCTCAATCTGTTCAACAAGACCATCTCTTTCTAAGTCCCATGCCTTAGCCGCTTCGATCGTATGCTCTTTAACTTGCTGGAAAATCTTGAGCCGCTGCTTATCCCGCTGCATGATAATCTCAACCATCTCTTCAGACTTCCGAGCAATTACATCAGCTTGTTCAACAACCGCAAGCCCTTGGGAGTGATTAGCCTTGAATTTATCTAGGAGTTGCTTACGGTCTTTTTGCTGGTAACTATCAACTTCTTCAGATACAGCGCCTTCAATCAATTCATCAAAGTTTACTGCCAACTCATCGTACTCTTGTTTCAAAGATGCCACCTGTTTTTCTAGCGAGTCTTTGTCGGCTTGTAGATATTGAATTATCTGTTGTCTGGTATCCCTTTCCTTAACCAAACTAGTGACGTTAGACTCAAGCTTAATAATTTCCTGCTGAAGCCCTTCTAGCTTTCTTTCTAGTTGATATTTAGCCTCGACAATTCGGTCGTAGTCAATGACACGACGTTCTGTTTTCTTGGTTTTGTCTTCAGTTGCTGATAAACTTCCTAACAGTTTTTGTATCCGCTTTTCAGATTTTGAAGCTGCTATATCAGCCCCCAAAATAGCTGAAGGAATGCCAGCTATTACAGAATAAATGATAACTACTTTTGATGGTTTAGTTACATACAGGATCAACGTCAAAGTCAAACCTGTACCAACTCCAAATAGTCTTAGCAATGTCTTATCTTCCATTAGCTAGCTACCTCCCCAAGCTGCTTCTGTAATTCGCTCAATTTGTTCTCAGCAGATTTTCTCTGTAATTTGGCTTGCTCAGCTTTTATCCTCGATTTTTCAAGAGTTTCATCTAACTCTTCTTCAGCATACTCATTAATTTTTTCAACCACTCCTGTACGCTTCACAGCTAGGTTATAGTGACTCTCAGCTTGCTCAGTATTCTCAACTTGAGTGTGATATTTATAGAGCTTAGCTTTAGCTTTCTCAAATTCAATACCGGCGTCAAGTCCAGCCCCGTAAGCTTTAGCTTTCTTCCCTTCAGTAACATAGCGCTCACCAGTCAAATCAAAAGCCTGACCCGTAAGCTTTAAAGCTCTGAAATTCATCATGCTTGTCTTCTACAATTTCTTGGATGGAAAAATCTTGGTTCAGGTCTATTTCTTGTTCATCAAAGTAAACTTCAGTTTCTTCTGCTTCCATTGAATTTTGCCGGGAGTTGCACCCGGCTCCTGGCTTAACTTCGCTTGCTGATGATTTGGAGATGCTGGGTAGTAGTCCCGTCAGGGTCAGTGCGAGTGGTGGTTACGTTGACCCACGTCTGGTTGCTACTTTTGGTTTGAGAATACTGGGGTAACGGTGCGAAATCTTGTGCTGTGGTGGTTTGTGTCATAATTGATAAGTCTTTGAGTACTTTGTGCTTTGGGACAGTTGGTATCTGGGAGTAGCGTTCAAGTTTGGTCGCTTGCGATCGCTACTCTCGGAAAAAAAAACGTTTTTAGGTTTTCAACTCGAATCAATGACATGATTACCCGTTTCCTCCTAACTTAGAGCTTCTTTCTTTACTGGAAATAGGCAATGCATGGATACAAAGACCGTCAGCTTCATAAGCTTCTCTTTCCGGATTGAATCGGGAAGAATGTTCGACAAATAAAACCTCGAAATATTTAGTTACATCCTCGACTATGCAGGTAACTAAATCGCCGGGACGGGGTACAGCTCTGAAGGCTACGCGCTCCTGATTATAAAAACCGTCTTCAGGATAAGCAAGTATCGTCACAAAACTTGAGTAATTGGCATCGAATATCATGGCAGTTTAAATTAAATTGGTGACTAGAGTTAGCGTGGTAATTATTCCAGGAATTTCAATGAGTAGTTGGGTCATTTCATCTCGACTAAAGCTTGATGAATTGCCTGATATTCGGCACGGGAAATGATGAATCCTGGCTTGATGCTGGTAATTACTTTTGCTGCTTGGTGAGCGGTTTCGTGGCTAACTCCAGTAATGAATAGAGCTGTTTCCAGCTTGATTAAATTGCGCTCCAGTTCTACTTCACTTGGTTGATACAACCAGCATTGGGGGTAGTAAGGCTCATTATCTTCAACGGACTCGATGGATGGCTTGGTGAGTGTTGCTTGTGTCATGACTTTTCGCTCCCCACAGGTCAGGACTTTTTTCCTGAGTGTTCAACATCACCGTTGAAGTTGGCTGACTGCAAACCGTTCAGCATTTTGCCAATCTCTTCAGGAGAAACACCCTTGCGATATAAAGCGTCCACCTCACTCGCCAGCTGCTCACCCTTGAGAATTTTTGCCAGTTGGATATGGGCTTGCTGCAAAGCATAGCTATCAATATCCGCTGTAATCTCCTGCTGTCGAGCTACTTCTTGTTGCTGTTTGTCTTGAGACAACAGGGATAACTGGGTTAGTAGGCGATTGCTTAAGTCAAAAGATTGAGTACGAGAGGTGGCTAATTTGGCTTGACTGTCTGCTAAACTTTGTTGACCAATCGTAAGGTATGAAGTTTGCTGGTAATCGTATGTAGCCAGAGAATTAGTAGCTTCCTGAGATTCGTTGTAGACAGCTAGGGCGCTCTCATTAAGCCATCCCTCAACCCCAGAAGACTGCTCAACTACCTCAACCTCATGAACTTGCAATTTATCAACATTCTCATCGTGAATGTGCTCAATCCATTGACTGGCACTCATGGAAGATGCCTTGAACTCATCAATTAGCTGAACCATCAGCTCAGTGTACTTATTACCTGCCTTTAACTCTTCTGAGAGCCAAGGGTAAGCATCTTTGATAGTAGATGCATAATTCCTGACTTGTTTGTTGCTTACGTTGTACCGTTTCTGTAAGTCTTTAGTGGTGAAGGTTTGAGGCACTGCCTCTTGTGCCGGGGTAGTGGCGGTAGGGAGCGGTAGTACATTACTATGCCGCGCTTCTATTACTTGCTGTGCTTTAGTTTCAGCCATTTATTGTCTCCTTAAGGTTATGCCGTTTTGCTGTACCGGCAATAGTGCCGGGGCATTGACGCGGTAGTGACGCGGTAGTGCCGTTTTGATTTGGCGGTATTGCCGTTTACCTACCACTCATCTCTGTGAACATGTTAACATTGACAGTGAGCTTGTCAACATGTTCACAGAATATACATGTGTGTTTGTGAGAAACTGGAGATAAATCTCATGCAGAATAAAACAGAAGTGCCAGCTAAAAGAGACGACCCCAACTACATGCAAATAGCAGGGGATGTTAAAAAACAGACAGGGCTTAGGTTTAAAGCTATATGCACACTTAAACAAATAAGTGTGGGTGAGGGCTTAGAACAAGCAATGACAATGTGGCTTAACGCTCAAGATGAATTTCCTCCATCAACCACCAGCAAAGCCAAAAAGGGAGGAGGTGTGAGTGACTGAATCAATCAGAGCTACCCGTGCCTCCGTACAAATCGGTTCTCAGGAAGTAGATGGGTTCATGCTTCCGGATGGTTCATACCGGATGTCTCAGACCCAAGCTGCTGAATGTATGGGAAAACCCGAAATTAACGCCCGACGGTTTTTAGCCTCAAAAGCTATCAAATCATTACTGGGAGAGGGCTATACGCCCGACAGTATCGAAATTGAATCAGACGAGCAATTACGAGGTCAAAGTCGTTTCAATGCCCTTCCTCTAGAAGTGGTAACAGCATATTGGTTTACCCAAGCAAGTCAGGGGAATAAACAAGCCCTAAGCCTTGTTTGGGCATTGCTGACTGAATCCCTAGAACGTCGATTTGATAGTGCTTTTGGGATAACTCGCACCGAAACCGAGCGCCAGGAACGCCTAACTAGTCGCGTCCAACAGCTTGAGCGTGACCTAGCCGAACTGGGGGAAGGTTTTGCCCTAGATGACCACATTAGACAGGAGCGGGATTACTTCGAGAGGTTGCTGAGAGAAAAGGGCATTGACCCTTGGGGACTTCCTGAAAATGAAGAGTGAAATAAAGGAGGGAAGAAAATGACCCACACACCAGTAAAACTGACCTTTGAGCAATATCTCGAATATGACGATGATCCAGATATCTCTATTAGAGGATTAGTGGTTCGCCTGGAGCAACCCAAATATCTCGAAATTAAGGCAGCACAAGGACTGCAAGATTTCTATACTACAGAGGTATTAGCTTGCAGTCGAATTTGAGGTATTCTATTTTATAAATAAATAACAGGCTAAGGGAATCTCAACTCCCTCTAAGCCCAGAAACCTCTGTTGACAGCAGAGATCAAACAAATTCATGTTAATTTTAACACTTGAGTGGACTGACAAAAAAAACAGTCCACTACCTGTAGACTATATTATTTTTTCTGGGATTTAGCAATCCGCTTTTTGCGGACAACGGAACTGAGATTCCCTCCTGATAGCAATTAGGAGGTATCTTTTGAGAAAAATAGAAAAACCCGATACAAGTATCTTATCAAGGATTCTAAGCGATAAGCTCTCGCTTGAGCAGGCATTAGAGAAAGCAGGGCTTGAGTTGAAGGGGGTGGGAGCATGAGCAGTTTTACCCCAACCTCAAAGCGTCTGGCTTGTGATATTTGTGGTGATACATCTGGTAAATGCCGGGTACATAAGGGTGGTGAAATTTTACTCTGTATGCCCTTCTCTAATGCCAGGTTCGGAGAAATCCAAAACGGCTATAAGTGCATCAAGGAGGACAAAGGTAAGGGCTGGTCAACCTGGAAAATCGATAATACCCAAGAGTGGACACAGCAGCAGCGCTCCGAGTGGAAGCAACGGTTAGAGGCTAGGAGAAGGCAGCAAGCCAAGAAAGATGAGGCAAGGGCAAATCTTGCTCTATCAGAGCAGCAGAAACATGAGCAGTATTCAGCACTGCTTTCTGAATTAACCCTTCATCCAGATG